>NZ_WOEJ01000012.1:0-196582 GCF_019400845.1 Pseudomonas sp. MAG002Y
GCGGGCATCACGACGAGCAGGCGCGTCAACGTGATTGGCGACCGCTATGCAGAAATCCTGCGCCGTGAACGCATTGAGAAGCTATTTAGTGATGCTGAGTGGAATGCCCTAAAGGACATGCTTGCCGGTGTTTGCAGCGAACCGGCTGCGCTGATCCGTGGCAGCCTGTCCATGGGGTGGGAAGACGCGATTGAGGATGGCCTGGCGGATAAATGGGACGTTGATCCTGTAGGGTTGAGTCGCAAGCTTGCCGAGCTTAACTATCTGCAGGAAGTGTGTGTAATCGAAGCGGTTGAGCGCTGGTGGCGGAATCAGGACAATGCCGGCACCGCTTGATCTAACGGGTAGACGCTTTGGTCGTCTTCGTGTACTGGCTGCGAATGGACGAGTGAAATTCGGACGTGAGCAGACTGCGTGGCTCGTGGTGTGCAATTGCGGTCGGCAGGAGACGCTGGCCCAAAGCCTACTCACCCAGCGCGGCTGGCGCGAGTGCTCCTGGTGTCAGCGCCCGGAATGCGTGATCTGTGGTAACAAGGTCCCTTCGGATAGACCACGCAGCAATGCGTGTTCTGATGCCTGCGCTTCTACCCAACGTCGCAGGACCAATCTGGAGCACTATCACCGACGGGCTGCTGATCCTGAGTTTAATCGCCGTCGCCATCAGCGTTTGCTTGAGCGGATGGCGCGGGATACTAAGCTGGCAAACCGGGTTCGCCAGATACAGCGTACATCCGGTAAACGCTGGCGCAACGATCCCGTCAATCGAGAAACCATCAGGCAGTACATGGCGGCGCATTACGCTGCCAATCGTGTAGAGATTCAGGCGCGCCGACGAGCTCGACTGGACGCCATGACACCTGAGCAACTGGCCCATTGGCGGGTTCGTATTCGTACCTATCAGCGGCTCTATGCTAGGCGCTACCGCGACCAGATACGTCGTGATCCCGAGCGACATCGTGCCTATCTGGATCGGATGCGTGAATATCGACGACGTGGTGCGCTTGAAGCATTAAAACAGAGTGCTGCTAACGTTGACTAGGCACTGGCCCAACTATAAAAGCTTGGAGAGAAGCGAGAAATTTTAGTAGTGGATGGTTCGATGATGTCATGTCTTTATCCTTGTGGTCTGATGGCAGCTTCTGAGTCAGCGGCTCGCTCATGGCGGGGACTTCCTAAAACACAGGCAGCCAAGACTTTTCCCATTTTACTACGCCGCCTCCTTTTCCTCTTTTCAGAGGCTTGAATCTTCGCTGATACCTCTTACCTTGATATTCGACAATTTGTCTGGAAGCGGCTTCTGGGTAAAGAAGATCAAGGCTCTCCTCTAAAATCTCGTGTGGTGTTTTCGGCATAGCTCCATTGACACGTAAATAGGCAATGACATCCGCCAGTTTCGCTTCAGCCTTATCTACCTCCTCACGAGTGCCACCTTTTTCAAAGCTATCCAGTGCCCCTTCTAGGGCCTCATGTGCATCGTAGTAATCTTGTGGTGAATATTTCATGCTGCATAGTTTTCTTTTAACTCGGAAGCTCCAAACATTTGTACCATGTCCGTACAAGGGTAGGCCCTATATCTATTCGATCTCCGTGCGGATTAACCAGCTTGGATCAACATGGATGAACGCAGGGATGGCCAGCCACATGCGAATGCTCTGCGCGATGGCATAGAGTTCGTGCGTGTCGATTTCGCCAATGCAGGTGATCAACCCTGGGTAGATCTGAGTGGGATCATTCTGGCCGGGTATGCAGTCAGCCCATACCAGCTCACCGCGGCTATTGATCCAGAAAAACAGCCCATCCTCTACATTGGCCACGGTTCCCGAGGGCAACGTCAGGAGTGCTTCTTTCAGTCGCAACGCCTCTCGTTCCATCTGTTCACGGGATGCCGCTGTAACGGCCATAACCTCAGCCACTGTCAGCTCGATCCTGGTAGCCTTTTTAACCCTTGCTTCGAGTGCTTCGAAGCTCTCGCTGAACGGGGCGGGAAGGGTAGCTGAGCCTATCTGGATACGGCAGTGGCTGATATCACCTCTTGGACTCAGGACCTTTTGGACGATTACGGCGGGGCGTGTGCACATGATGTTCTCCTTGGCTTGGCTGTATACCCAAGGTCTCACGAGTTCTCGATGATGCAAGTTCGCCCACGCAGCATCGAAGCGCTGGGTTCAGACAAGCTGCACGTCCTTTGCCGCAGAGGCAGGTATCATTGGGCCGCTTGTATCAGGAGTCCCTAAACCTATGGAAATCATGTCCAGCGCCAGCCCTACACTGTCCTTAAACCTTGCCAATCACCCTGCCGAGTATCGAGCCGCGCTTGAAGCCCAAAAGGCCGAGATGTTTGCGTTCTGGCAGCAGAATCGCGAGCGCAGCTATGCCGAGGCGGGGAGGATTTTCAGCGAGAAGGAAAAACGCAAGGCGGGCTTTCGGGCCTGGGCAGACGCCCAGATCGAGGCGCTTGAGCCGCAGCAGTATCGCAACATGGTTCGCACCGAGCTGAACCGGCTGGTGAGCGGAAAGCCACGTACAGAGTGAACACGGGTTGCTTGGCTCCTGGCGCTCAGGAGCTGCCCCGTAAAATAGCTTGATCTAGATGCGAGGCATGTAATACTGTAAATGTATACAGTATTGGGTTGTACACATGGCAAAGAAAACTGCGTCGGCTCCACCTGCTCCCAAGCCCTATGAAGTGCTGGCGATGCGTCTTCAGCGCGTGATTAACAGTCCAGCGGCTCAACGCTCTAAAACAGCCCTGCTTGAACGACTGGAAAGCGATCCGGATGACGCATGGGATCGGGTCATGGAGGAATTGGGTGACACTGACAACGTGACCCTGGCTTTTCGCGATGATGGCAATGTCCAGATCTTCTGGACAGTTCCACAGGAAGGCTGACCGTACATTCTCTCGATCTTTGGTCGAAGCTACTCTCTCAACTACGCACCGTCCAAAGCTGATCCAGCCGGGTGGTGTAGCTCTGGCTCATCAGCTCGCGCCGCATGGCCCAGCCGGGTTGAGCCGTAATACGCGCAGGGCGGAGCATGCCTTTGCCGAACTTGCGGTTGATGGTATCCATGGTACTCATGAGGCGATCGGCACCTGCTGACTGCTCGGGCTGGAACAGGTCCATGGAGTATTCGCCACGCTGCTTGAGGTCCATCAGGAGGATCTCCGATTTCGCATAGCCATAGCCTTCGCGGTAGATGTGTTTCAGGCCGTGCAAGGCGTACTGGACCAGTACACGGGTGTCATCGGTGGGGTAGGGCAGGTTCAGGATGACGCTATTGGAGTAGCGCTCCTGTGGCGGGCCGTGCATACCCGTCTGGATGCCTACACGCATAACCTGGCAGAGCGACTGCTGCGCTCTTAGTTTTTCTGCCGCCCGAGCCGTGTAACTGGCCACCGACTCGGCCAGAGCGGAAAAGGTGTACTGGCGCTGACCAAACATTCGGGACGTGCAGATCATCTGCTTGGGTGGTGCCACCTCTTCCAGATCGATGCATGAGATGCCGCGCAGCTCGCGCACTGTCTTTTCCAACACGACGCTAAACATCTTGCGAATCGACCAGGCGTCGTACTGGGCGAGGTCCCATGCCTTCTCGATGCCCAACAGCTTGAGCTTTTCCTCAAGCCGTCGCCCAACGCCCCAGACGTCACCGACATCGATGTGCTGCAGCGCCCGGTTGCGGCGGTCGGGGTCTCTCAGATCCAGTACACCGCCAGTGGACTTGTACCAGCGTTTGGCTGCATGGTTGGCCAGCTTGGCCAGTGTTTTGGTAGTACTGATCCCAACACCTATAGGGATGCCGGTACATTTGTACACCCGCGCCTTGATTTCCCTGCCAAGCTTTTCAGGACATTCCTGTATTCCTGATAGATCTAAAAATATTTCATCTATAGAATATATTTCGCAGGCCGGGCTAATAGATTCTATGCATGACATGACTCGTGCGCTAAGGTCGGCATACAACGCGTAATTGGAGCTAAACACTTGAACTCCAAGGCGTTTTAGCTCGTCCCTGATCTGGAAATAGGGCGCACCCATCTTGATCCCTAATTTCTTGGCCAAGGCGCAGCGGGCAATAACGCAGCCATCGTTGTTGCTTAAGACGACAATCGGAGTGTGTTTTAAATCAGGCCTGAATACTCTCTCGCACGATGCGTAAAAGCTATTGCAATCTGCCAGACAATAGATTTTATCAAACATGACCGCGATGTGTCCGCAGACTGCATCGCACAACGCCCCAGACCTCAAGGTCGTCGCCTTCAAGGATCAGCCGGGGCTGGTAGAGAGGGTTATCGGAAAGAAGCGCCAGCGTTTCGCCGACCTTACCGAGGCGTTTAACAACTGGCTCGCCATTGATGGCAGCAATGATCACATCACCCTGTACCGCATCTGCTGATCGATCAACGACCAACAGGTCACCGTCGTGGATACCACTCCCAATCATACTGTCGCCATGGGCACGCACCAGATAGGTATGGGGTGCCTGGATCTCAAGCAGATGGTCCAGCGATATGCGTTCCTCGATGTGGTCCTGGGCGGGACTGGGAAAGCCTGCCGGAACGCGATACCCGTAAAGCGGGAGGGTTAAATCCGTGGCCGAAAGCGGGCCTAAAAGGGTGATGTGGTTGGGTTGCATGACGACATCCGAGCGACATGGTTATGTGTATTTATATACAGCATGTACATGCGAACAGTTCCCGTCAATGTTTAGACAAGTGTTTCAGAGCCTCCGAGTGTAATCCGCTATGCCTAAAAGTGAATACTTGATGAGATTTAATGTAGGTATCAAGACTGATGGCGTCTAAATGACATCAAAATAGCGCACGTGCCAGATTGCTCTCGGTAATCGCATTTTTTGAAGACACCGACCATAGGATATCTGTATGTGCCGGCTCGACAGATACCAAAATACCGGGCTTATAGAAAATATCCTAATGTAGGTAGTAGCCCTATATCCTCATAAGTTGAAATATGCTTATTCTTGGATAGGCAGGAAAGCTGTCTATGCGCCCAGATGGAGTTTGGCAATGAAGCTGCATAGTATCCGACTAAGTAATTTTCAATCCTTTGGTGAGCCCACGCTAATCACGTTTGAGGATGCAACCTATCTGATCGGGCCTAACGGAGCAGGTAAAACCGCAGTATTGCAGGCTTTATGTCGACTTTTCTCATTCGACCCTTTACTTCGCAGAGTAAAGCGATCCGACTTTTATGTGCCTTGTGATGAAGTGGAAGTGCCAGAGGAGCGCTCGTTGTGGCTTGAGGCTGACTTCCAGTTTCCAGAGCTTCTTACAGAAGAAGTTAACTTTACAGTTGCTCCTCATTTCGCTCATATGCGCTTGGATTCAGCAGACGGTATTCCGCGAGTCAGATACCGGCTCGAAGCAACAATGGGGATCGCTGGGGACATTGAAGAATCATTATTCTACGTCCTAGATGTCAATCATGACGGTAGTCCTTTGTCTACCGTTGCCGTAACCCGTGCTCATCGCAACGCGATACAAATGCACTATCTGCCAGCACGACGCGATCCTGCAGACCATATAGCCTATGGAGCTAATGCGCTACTTGGACGGTTGCTACGCGCTGTGAATTGGGAGGCAGATCGTGAGGCCGTAAAGGCACTCACAGATCAAATCAGCGAGTCACTGTCTGATAATTTGTCCATCAAAGCTTTCAGCGAAATATTGAAAAAAACTTGGAAGAGTCTTCATCGAGGTACGTTTTTTTCAGATCCTAAGCTTACTTTTATAACTTCAGAGATAGAGTCGTTACTTCGCCACATGTCCGTCTCCTTCACCCCTGGACATGATGAAAGTTTGGTTGACTTCTGTCGATTGAGCGACGGGCAGAAATCGATGCTCTATCTCTCGCTGGTGCTTTCATCTCATGCTATAGGACGAGCTGTTTTAAACGGTGAGTCAACAGCATTTGATATAAGCAGGTTGAAGCCGCCTTCATTTACCTTGATCGCTATTGAAGAGCCCGAAAACAGTCTTTCTCCACATTATCTTGGACGAATTGTTAATGCGTTGAACACATCGATTGGCGGAGCGGACTCCCAAGCACTAATCGCCACCCATGCTCCTTCAATGCTTCGTAGGGTTGAGCCCGAACATATTCGTTACTTACGTCTTGATACCAATCGAGTCACCAAGGTGACGACAATTCAGCTACCCGAAAATGATGGAGAAGCGCGTAAATTTGTAAGGGAAGCCGTACAGGCATTTCCAGAAATCTATTTCTCCCGTTTAGTCGTCTTGGGAGAAGGGGATAGCGAAGAAATAGTGCTTCCCAAGATTCTACAGGCTAAAGGTGCTCCTGTAGATGAGTCGGCGATCACTATTGCTCCCCTGGGCGGACGGCACGTCAACCATTTTTGGCGACTGCTAAGCGCGCTGGGAACACCTTATTTTACGCTGCTAGATCTAGACGTTGGCAGGTATCAGGGCGGTTGGGGACGTATCGGCTACGTTGATGACCAGTTACGTCTCCATTCTGAAGCAAATCAGCTTCCAGACTGGCCTCTTCCAAAATGGAATGTCGATGGGTTTTCTGTGAGAACTCATAATTGGTTCGAAGATAGAAAGGTCAGCTTATTTGCTGAACTGGAAAAGCGTAGGGTGTTTTTTTCTGAGCCTCTTGATCTCGATTTTTCCATGATGAAAGCTTATCCCAAGGCTTATGGAGTAGATCCCGCTGCTCCAGATGAGGCGACTCTAAAAGCTGTACTCGGCAAAAAACGACATCAGCCGGAACAATACAACACCGAAGAGCAGGAGCTTTTTGCCAGCTATCATTCAAAGTTCAAGCTGGGTAGTAAACCAGCAGCACACATCGCTGCTCTTGCTGAGCTGACTCCTGAGGATCTGCTAGCAACCTTGCCCGATTCGCTTAATCGCCTCGCAGATGCAGTGATAGCAGCGCTGGAGGAGCTTCCAGAATGACACGCCAAGATGCATGGATGCCGGCAGACGGTCTGACGCTGGAGAAAAACGCATTGCTTGCAGTAATGGAACCTCACCGCTCTCTAGCCCTAACGGCTGGCCCTGGTGCAGGTAAGACAGAAATCCTTGCTCAGCGAGCAGATTTTCTGCTGCGTACAGCGCTGTGTCCGTATCCCAAAAGAGTTCTTGCTATTTCGTTTAAGGTAGATGCAAGCCAAAACCTTAAAGATCGGGTGCTCAAACGTTGTGGATCTGATCTGGCGTCACGATTTGATAGTTACACGTTCCACGGATTTGCGAAACGAATTATTGATCGTTTTCGGCCGGTGCTTGAGGGAGCTGATGCGCTTGATGCTAACTACAAGATTGGATCTGAACATATAGAGCACAGTCAGATAACTTTTGCTCAGCTCATACCGTTAGCTACTAAAATACTGTCGGCATCATCTATAGCGCGTAATGCTGTATGCCAGACCTACAGCGATGTGTTCCTCGATGAGTTTCAGGACTGCACAACTGAACAGTACCGCTTGCTCAGGCTCGTCTTTATGAACAAGCCGATTCGCTTGACTGCTGTAGGTGATGTTAAGCAAAAAATCATGGGGTGGGCTGGCGCCATGGATGGGATCTTTGCCGACTACGCAAATGAGTTTAATGCTGTCCCCCTTCACCTTTTCAGAAACTTCAGATCAAAGCCGGCTCTGCTCCGCATGCAGAATGAGATTATCCGTGCGCTTGATCCTGCAGCTGTAATGGCCGGTGAACTTATCGCAGGTGAGGAAGGAGACATCTGGGCTCGTAACTTTGAGAACTCGCAGCTAGAGGCAAGCTACATAGCGGATTTGGTCTACAAATGGCATACAGTAGATCTAATTCCACTACGAGAGATTGCTATCTTGTTCTCTAAGCAGGTCAATGATTACGGCGCGTTGATCATGCAACACCTCGATGCGAAAGGGATTCCTTACCGAAACGAATATGAGTCGCAAGATCTAGTCAACGAACCTGTTGCCAGACTCATTGTTGACTACCTTTCATGTCTCTACCGCTCTCGTCAGCCCAAGTGCTGGACTCGTCTTATAGAGCGGCTCACGGTTATTGACGATGAGAACGCAGACTTAAAAGCGCAGGATAAATTTGAAAAGATGTATTCAAAACATCTCAAACACGTCAGAGCCCGAGCATGCTCTGAGAATCCTTATTTGGGCTGGTGGGAAATTGTCCAAGAGTTTATGGATCAGGTAGGCCTACCCATGTTAACTACATTGTCAGCTGATTATGAACAAAGATCACGGCTTAATGAGGTTATCGTCCAGGTTAACCAACAGCTCACCGCTCACTTTGAAAGAGGTTCTGATCTCTTGGCAGCGCTAAATAACTTTTCAAGTGACGAAACGATACGGCTTTTAACGATTCACAAGAGTAAAGGTCTGGAATTTCATTCAGTCATAATGCCAGCGATTGAAACCCAAACATTTTGGGGGAAAGCTTATGACGAGCGCTGCGCGTTCTTTGTAGGAGTGTCACGAGCCAAGGACCGACTTATGATTACCAGCTGCGACAGGCGTTTTCGTCCGCTTGGTAATCCGCCGCGTTGGCAGGAGCGGCGTAGCCCTCATGGTGAGTTCATAAGCTACATTACTCCGTTTTTATCGAAAAATGCCTGAGCTATGGCCAGTAATATCCAGCTCAGTCTGTTCGCTCAACTTGTCGGCCCTTGCTAAGTTACTGGGGTACATTGTTCTTCATTGATTGCGGTCCACGAATACTGCCAGCCCTTGCGCTGCATGAACCAGCCTACACCGACATCACTGCGGCCCTTGAGCCATGCCAGTGTTGGGTCTGCCTCAATGCACGTCCAGCCGTCCGGCCTCTGTTCCCACACAGCGCTGGCCACAAAGTTCGAACCTTCGACTTTCAAAACCTTCCTATGCAACACCTCTAATCCCGCTCATGTTTCAAACAATGTGTATTGTGCTTTTTCTCTTTCAGGGCGTCATTCAGGGACGGCCAGATAGCACAGGAAACCAAATGCCATAGCTGAGGAAATACCCATTCCAGCCAAGAAAAATGCTAATGCCATTTCTGGCTCCAATTAGGTGCTGGTTGGACACATGAGTCTTTTTAACCTGCTAAGGCGCATTCTTCACGATCTCGCCGGTTTCCACAAAATGATGCAAATAGGGTAGTAACTCAGCGACCTGCTCACGTGTTAAGTGCATTCGCGTGTTAATGACAACATCATCCGGTAACGGGAAAGGAACCCATCCAGTTGTTTGGTGTGTGTGTATGCCGTACTCCATTGCCCGTGAAGCCATGATCTTCGGGTCGCTATCGTCACAACCCAGCCAGATAGCATCTTCTTCGGCAAGGCTGCTCTTTTGCAGGCTGCACTTGACGCCGTATCGGTCTTCAAACGTGACCAGATCAAAGCCCCGTAAGGTATGCTCAATTTTCATAGCTCAACACCATGTGAGTTTAAGGAAACCCTGCTGTCATCTGCTCACCCGTTTCCAGATTGACCGACACGCAGTGCTTGCTGGTCTGCCCGTAGCGCAACAGCTCCCACACAATACTCATGCCTGCCGTGGTGACGGCGCGGTTAATCAGGCAGTCCTGTGTGGCAATCGACTCGGCGGCTGAACAGGATTTACGCAAGTCGTCTTCCAGCGTAGCGATCTCGGGAAAAACGTCCACCACACACGGATAGCGGCGGCGGTTCTGCTCATGCAGCGCCCCGAAAACAGCCTGCCCGTGCCGGTGGCCATTGCCAAGGTCCAGCCACATGCACAGCCGCTTGCCGTACCCGATTCGGGATATATCACGGCGAGCCGAGGGCAGGTCTACCGCCGAAATAATCAGGTCAGCCCCTTCAATGGCGGAATAGGTCTGTTTGCAGGGGAAACGGTGGGGAAGGCCCGTCCATGACAGGCCCAGCATCAGGTTGTAGCGGTTGGCAAGGCTTATGGCCTTGTTTTGCCCTAGATCACAGGGCCAGAAGCGCTGGCGCACCAGATTTGGCTCACGCACAACGCTGTCGTCAATAATCGTGACGTGCAGTCCTGCGGGATGACCCAGCGAGACCAGCGCGTGATGGAATGCAGCAAGGGTATCCACGACCTCACTGCCATTGCCGCCCGCGCCAATGACCACGATACGCGGTGCTTTCGAGCACCAGTGATCGGGTGTCTTGAACACGGTGGGTTCAGGATATAGAGGCGTAGCAGCACTCATAGGGTAGCCTCCTGTGTGATGGCCTCACGCAGGGTGAGCACCTGCATGTTCTGTCGGCGCAGTACCGGCACCAGTTTGGCGGCTGGAAAGGTCTTCTTGCATGAGAGGTCACGGTAGAACTGGATCAGCTTGGCAAAGCTATCAAGCCCCTTGATCGGACAGAGACCGCCCTGATGAGTGTTGGTGCTTTCCAGTACAAAGCGCTGCCACTGCGGGATGTTGGAAAGCTCAATCTCTCGCGGCAGATGGACGTTGCCGCTACAGAATGTGCCACCGGAATACACATTGCCCAGCGGCGGGTAGAACAGCTCGGTATCCAGCGTTGGGCGGTTGCTGCCCTTGAACGCAAAGCAGCGCAGTTCGACTCCCGCCTGTGCCACATAGATCAGGCCGGGGAGGGGGGCGCTAATCATCTCGTTGGGAAAGGGGATATCCAGTACCTGCCGTGGGGTATACCAGACGATCAGGTTGCGTCCACGCATGAGGATGCCCGGATCAATGAACTCGGCCTCGCCGGATTCCTCCTGCAACAGATTCAGCAATGCCTCCTTGTCCGATGCACTGAATGCCCGACCTGCGCCCAGTGTGAACTGTTTGCCGCCTTCCAGCGCCAGCACTTCATGGCTGGTGAGGTCGAGCCTGCCGGTTTCCTTGTGGTGATGAACCAGCAGGGCCTTTGAACTGATCTGCTCATGAAACATGCTTGAATTCCTCCAGTACGGTATCGAGTTTGTCCAGCAGGTAGAGGCATTGCTGGGTTCGTCGCAGGACGGGCAATACCTGTATTTCCAGACTCTCATGGGAAAGCGGGAATGCAACAAACAACCCGCAGGCGTTCTGCGCGTACCCTTCGAAGTGATCGCGGGCATCGTCTTCCAGCAGGGAGAATCGGCCACCGGCTACCGAGGCGTAGAGGGTCTCGAAAAAGCCTACGCTGTCTTCGGCGGAGGTCTCAAACTCACGTTCGTTAAAATCAAAGCCCGACTCTGCCGCTGCGATGCACACTTCAAGCGCTTCCCTGAGTGTGGCCAGCACTGCTGCATAGGCGGGGGCGGTGGCTAGGGAGTCGTCTATCTGCCGGATCAGCGTCTGCATCTCGGCCTTGTGGTCACAGCCTGTACGGTGGTCCAGACGGAAATTGCAGTGCTGATCAAAGTCATGCAGCTCAAGCAGAATCGCGGCGGCACGCGCATAGGCGTCTTCGTCAGGCTCGCCGTCCAGACCCAGTGCCCAGTCTTCAAACGGCAGGTTTTCGCTGGGCGTGTCCTTGAGATAATCCAGCAGCTCCGCCTCTCCCCACACGGCAAGGCTCTCCTTCAACGCCATGTAGGCTTCGCTGTGCAGATGCGAGTACACACCCTCGGGTCCGATAAAGCTCATGGGGGTATGAAACGGCACCAGAAACCAGCTCATGGCATCCAGCGTCTTGAAGATCAGGACATTGAGTTCTCGACAATCCTCACGGTCCAGCGGAATGGACAGGTCGATCTCGTTGAACTCGCTGGCGTACAGGACGAACTTTTCGTTCTCGATAGTGGCCTCGAAGTGCCACCTGAGCTTTTCCCCCTCAGTCATCAGTACATCCTGCAAAGCCGTCTGACACAGCGCCAGCAGTTGAGGCATACACGCTGGCCCGTCTGCAAGCTCAGGCTCTACATCCTCAAGCTCAACCAGCTCCTGCCGGATGCAGGCAGCGGTCAGGCGAGCAACGAAAGGCTCATCAATGACGGGCTGGCTCAGTTGCCTGACGCGCTTTTTGATTCCTGGAATCAATCCCTTCTTCTGAATCAGCATCCGCTGCTCAATGGCCGTGACCGCACGCTGCGTGAGCAGGTGCAGACCATAGGTGTTGGGGTACACCGCCAGCACTTCCAGCGCCTTGACGTCGATCAGCCCGCTGTCAAAGGCATCACGACAGAGCAGGGCATGGCCTTGACTATCCACCCGATAGGATTCATGCGTCTCAAACGCCGTGCTGACCGCCTCGCGCATGGCCAGCGAGACCGCTGGCAGCATGAGCGGCGTTAGCGTGGCAGCGGGGAACGAATAGTGCCCGGTACTGATGGAGCGTTCAGGAGTGCCCATAGCGTTTTCATCTGCTGGTGAGTAAGAGAAGGTCCATTGGTTCGTGACGCCATGTGGGCAGCGAGATCGCCGCTGCCCCATGCGTCCAAGATTTCCAGTGGATCAACCTTTGGCTCCAAACGATGCTTGCCGGAACTCGTAGACATGGCGGTCTCCCTCGATGATGGGTTCGACGATCTTGGCCCCTAGCAGGCGCGGGTAGCTTCGAGCGTAATGGCGCAGGACTTCTTCGGGCGAAAGCTCAGGGTTCGGGTCTGGCAGGTCTTGGCCGCTGGAACGGAAAATGCGGGTGAGCGTGAGAATGGATGCAGGCATGGTCGGGTCCTCAGAAATGGTCGGCAATGGAGAAGGGGGTGTCCGCCACTGCGGGTGGCGTGACGGATTCACGTTCATCCTCACTGGCGTCATCAACTGTTGCTGCTGCTGTTGCTGGCGAGGTTGCGGCGGGGGTAACAGGTGCAGGAGCCGCTACCGCCTTGCTGCCTGCCTGTTCCCTGATCTGGCGCAAGGCTTCAAGCGTGGCGGTGCCTTCGGCTACCACGGCGCTCACCTGCGCGAGCTTGGCGGTTAGCGCGGCTTCCAGTTCTTCCGGTGTGCCGGTAGCTACCAGTGGGCGGGTCATCAGCGCGTGGACTTGTTTGATCTCATCGCTGGCGTTGTCCTCGACAGGGCCGAGGTTGGCTGACAGGACCAGCCGAACGCGGCCCTCGCCTGCACCGGAGGCTTCGATGTTGATACGACCTTGGGCGGTGACAGCACTGGCAATGGAGGTGAAAAAAGTCATGTGAGGCTCCTTTAGTTATGGGTTCAGGCGGCTACGGAGGGGCTGCTGTCAGCCGCTTTTGCCGGTGCGGGCGTGAGGAAGACGGGGAGGTAGCCCTGCCATGAGAAGCCGTCTAGCGGAACGAGCATGGCCTCGACCAGTTCCTTCCGCTTGCTTGAGGTGAGCTTCTTGAATGCCCCCTTGCCGTGTGTGTTTTCGTAAGCCGCGATAAACCCTGAACGCTCGCAATCCGCTACCAGTTCGTCCTTGGTCAGAATGTCCAAGTATTCGCGGGTAACGCTGAACGTCTGGCGCGGATCAAGGCTGTGGCGTTTGATCAGCTCGCCTGCCAACAGGCCGGATTCATGGTTATCGAACTCGTCATTGGTAACGGTGCGACAGAAGGCGAGACCCGAAAGCTGGACCAGTACGGCCAGCAATTTGGCTTCGTCATGCTGCGCCAGCTCGGCTATCCATTTGACGCGCTCACGAACCATCGAAGGGCGTGGGGGAAGGCCCTCGGACTTGAGCATCTTGTCTGCAAGTCCTGCTTCAATGTCGCGGCTCAGGTCATTTACCACGCTTGAGATAGCCTGTGCGTAGCCGTAGGCCGGAGCACTGGTAAAGTGCCCATGTGCGAGTTTGACATGGGCCTTGTGTGCCACGCGGCGCAGGGCTGTGCGAAGCGTCTTGGGCTTGCTGGATGAGGGCTTGGCCTTGGGCGCGGTAGTGATTGACGTTGCGCCAGCCGTGCCCGTAGTTGTCGTGGGTACGGGTAGGGGCTGAGTTGCCGCCTTCACTGCCGCTTGGTAGTCGCTGACTTTTTCTTCATGACATGCGCTGTTGAAGCAATAACGGCCTACCAGTGAGCCTTCCTTGCCGTTGCGGGTATCAAGGATGACGCCGTAGCTGGCGCAGGACAGGCAGGCTGTTGCCTGCTCTTGCCCCACACCCTTGCTGCCGTCCGTAGCAATAATCTGGTAGCTGTTGGCCGGAACCTGATCGGCGCGGTGAACGGTGCCGTATTCAGCCTTGGCCTCTTCGATAGCGGCATCCAGATGAGCCTTTACCTTGTCACCCCAGCAGGTGAGGTTCTGGCACTGGCCTGAACCTACGCTGGTATCAAAAAGGTCTGCATAAGAAGATGAGTTGTGCGAGCAGCCCACGCACTTGGCGGTATCGAACACTGCCTGATCGAGCCTGCGGGTGAGCTTTATCAGGCGGTCCCGCGCCTCGGTTACACCGACATTGCCTTCTATGATCTTGGCCAGCACCATGTCCTGATCGTGGTGTTCCAGGGGGCACAGCAGTTCGGCATGGCCGAGCTTGATCTGGCCGTCCAGTAGCGCCTTTTCCACCGCACCGCTGGCATGGGTTAACAGGATACGGGCGCTGAGTTTGGAACGGCTCCATCCGAGCAGCCGCATCACCTCGTCGTGGTCGTTCTCGCACTGCACCAAGAGCGCCGCCGCCGCGTTGGCTTCTTCAATCGGCGTCATGTCCGAGCGCTGTACGTTCTCGGTTACAGCCGCCACGCGAGCTTCGTCGTCGCTAAGCACACGAACGAGACAGGGAATCGACGCCACGCCCAACTCACTGGACGCCAGCCAGCGTGTTTCGCCTGCCACCACTTCGTAGTCGTGGTCTGGATCATTGCTGACGGGACGAACAAGGATCGGCTGCAAGACGCCTTGTTGCCGGATGCTTTGCTTGAACGCCTCGTAGCGCTCGGCATTACGCCCCTTGCGCGGCTGGTTGGAGTTGCGGCGGATACGGGCAACCGCGAGGTGCTTGATTTCGACCGATTCAGACATGGCTGACCTCTATTCAGACGGTGGGTTTGTTCCTGCTTCCTGAATCCAGCGTCTCATCGAAATCGGGTTATGCAAGTGCCGAAAAGGCACTTTAAGGCATTAATTTTTAAAGTTTTTTGGGCTTCCAAAGAGGATTTTTACGGGTACAGGCTGTACAGCCAAAAATACCCTTTAGGGGCGCTTTTAATCGGGGCGGCAAAAGGTTTGTGCATTCTGTACAGCGCCGCTTTGGGTAAGGCGGTTAGCAGGTTATCTCAGAAAATCAAGGTATTTATTTACTACCAATCCGGCTACTGCCTACCCGCGCGGGTAGGCAGTACGCCGATGGCTAGGGCTTACCTCGCTTTACACTGGCAGTCCTTTCCATCCATGCGTGAGGGCGGGTAATGCCATTCATTCTTGTTGCACTGCTGGCGTGGGGTATCTGGCTCTGGAGCGGCGATGCAGAGCAGGCTGCACAGGTGAACTACTCGGCCCAGCGCAATGAAGCGCAGGACAGCATCCTCGTCGGCCTCACTGCCTTGAACGATCCAGCCGTCAACGCGTTCGTGAACGAATGGCGCAGCGCCTATCCCTCGCCAACCCCTGAGCAGTTATCGCGGCTGCGTATCGCCGAGCAGAACATCCGCAACAACCCCAGCGTGGCCCTGACGTACACCGTGAACTGGAAAAACACCCATGCGCTGTGCGGGCAACTGACCACGCCGCTTGGCGATATCGAGTGCACACCTGGACTCTAACAGGAGGGTTTAGTCATGACCGCATCACGAGAACTGATCTGGACCGTGCTGGTTAATGGTGTACAGGTTGGCCAGATTGAGGACAGCCGCTATCAGTGGCTGATCCAGCAGAGCCGCCGTGACCGGCGCCTGTATCTGGCTCAAGCGGTAGAGGTGCTCAGGTATGCCTTACGCATGTTCACCCTGTTTTTCCGGGCTGTGCCTCTCTTTGCCTTCTGGGCGCTGCTGGGCCTTGGCCTGCTGGCGCCAGACGACTTCCAGTTATTGATCTCCCGTGGCCTGCCGGCTCTGCTGTCATCCCCGCTGACATCTGTCGTCATGGTGGCCGTTGGGCTTTCATGCGGCATCGCCACGCTGTTGCGCCGTGGTGTGCGCAATGTCTTCAACGACCGCCGCGATGAACTTCTGCGCCGGTATCTGAAAGTGGCCATCCCGGGCGAGCTGGTGCTCGTCTGCTGGGATGCACGCTCTGCACTACACCCTGTGTCACCCACCCCATAAAACGAGAGAAGGAGGATGTTATGGCTATTGGTATTGGTATTCCTGAAGCACTGACCCTGACCGGCATCTGTACGGTCATGCTGCCCATGCTCACCGCATGGATCGTTGGCGGCGAGTGATCCGCGCCATCACCAAGGTACGCCCTGCCAGCAGCCGTATCGCTGAACAGGGCATCCCAACCCAGCGAGGTATTGTCGTGACACATCTGAACAAGCTCGATCCTCACTTTCGAGGAAAGGAACCGGCCTGTTTTCTGCTGACGGGGCCAACGGCCTATGGCAAGTCAACGCTCCTGGCACTTCTGGCTGATCCAAAGGTTGCTCTACTGGTTGATCCATTAGGCTCGAAGAACCGGACGTGGTCGGAGCCTGAGCACATCGGTGTGCGCCTCATTGCATTTGATCACGTGGCCTATCTGCCCAATGCCGCCGAACAGGTAGAAGCTGCTGCGCGCTGGTGTGCTCGCCATAACGCCACTCTTCTCCTGTGTGAACAGACGCGAAGCGTGATCGAGGAGCGCGGTATCACGCTGCCTGACAATGTGGTTGAGCTGCATCTGTGCGGCACGATAGGGCAGGCTGATATTGAGTTCCGCCAGGGTACGCATGCACAGCGTCTAACGCCTCTGCAGGCTCGGCCGCGGATCGAGGCCTTGTTTGCCTGAAAAGCTCCCGACGAGATGACTTGCATCCCGAAAAACCCGTGAGAGGGTGGTTTTACACCCACTGCTCAGGAGGCCCAGCTATGAGCATTCAATGCAACGCAGAGCTTTTTCCGGAAACGCTGGAAGCTCTCGTGGATCCGGTCGTGTTTGAAGGCGAGCACCGCTGCAAGTTCGGCCATTCCACTGTTGTGGTGAAGCTATTGCCATCCTGGAGCTCCGACACGGGTTTATGGACGGTGGGGTGGTTCTGTCTGGTTGATCGCTCCGTGGACGAGTGGATGCCGGGCCAGCGAATACATGCCGGCTGGCCATGGTACAGACCTGCCCAGCAACCCTGCTCCCGCAGCTACGACATCGCATGTGCGGTAGCGGCAAGAGCCGCAAAGATCGTACTCGAGCAAATGCTTGAGTTCACAGGCAGTGAAGACGTGAACACTTCGGTCAGGCAGCTGCAGGACCGGATCGAGAAGCAGGCGATGCAATGGCTACAACCTGAAGCGTACGGAGAAAAATGATTATGAGCCTCTTTGACAGGATCACCGAGACCGAAGACAAGCCGGACTATTTTGATCGCAACCGCAAATGGCTGTATCCGCTGGCAGGGTCAATTACGTTAGTGGCCGCATCTTTGACTCTTTCCATGTGGCAGATGACACCAGGTGGCGAGCTGAACCTGTTTATCCCGGAATGGCTGATTGCGCTTTTTGCCTTGCTGGGCATCGTCATGGCGGGCTTTGGTTTGGCGGTCACCGACACGCTTTCCGCCGCCATCATGCGCTGCGTACTGACAGTAGCCGCCTTTGGCCTGGTGGCCTACGTGCTCTCAACCGTGGATACGCCTGACCTGGTTCGCTATCTGATCGGCCTGTTCATCGCGACCTGCTTCTACTGCATGACGCTGAAGACACGTAGATAGGAGCAGCCATGTCCACTTTTCGATACATCTGCATCGGTATTGGGACGCTGGTGGTCTTCATAGCTGCTCTATGGGGAGGCTTCCATGGATTGTATGGACTGGGCTACCTGATTACCGCTACTGCCAGCCACTTCGGGATCAACGCCGCGCAACTGATCATGAGTTTTTTCGGGGGCGCATCGGAGCCGGGCCCTGTCTTTGTTGCGGTCACCAGCATCATGGCCATAGTGCTGTTGGGTGCACTTCTAGCGCTTTTCCTTCTATGCATGGCCGCACTGGGCAAGACAGTTACTGAGCGGTTCGATCAGGCTAGAAATCAACAAATCCAGAGATAATCCCAGCCACTCCAAACGAGGAGTAACCATGAACACTAAAGCATCTGTGGGTGAGATATCAGCCGAGCCGGCTGAACAAACGAAACTGGTTCCGCTGCGCTTTCCTACCATGCTGCGCAAGATGTGGTCCGGTGGGGATGTGCAGGACTGGTTGGACCGCCATGGTCCTGTTTATGTACTGCACGTGAGCAAGGAAGCTGAGCAACATCCGGACGATATGGCAGTGGAAAGATTTGCTCGGGTCATGCAAATCAAGCTGGCGCAAAAGCGCACGCAAGGCAGAGGCGGCTGGGAAGACAGGTCCCAGTGCAGCAATGCCATGCTTTCTCAGATGCTCCGGGAACATGTCGAGAAAGGCGATCCTGTTGATGTCGCCAACCTGGCCATGATGATTCACCAGCGCGGCGAAACCATTGCCAAAGCCAAGCCGCTCAAGGAGTGACCAGGCCTGAAAGAGCAGTAGCACTCACCGATCAGTCGACTCGAAAACAACTTAAACAAACCACCGGGAGTAATCATGAACAACAGTGCAATTTCGGCTTTGCCAGTAGGAGACATCTCAATTCAACAGCATGGCAAGTCTATCGCTCAGGTCAGGCCAGTCAGCTTGAGAGTTGCCGAATTGGAGGCTGAGTGTGCACGGCTCCGATTGGCGCTTGCACGCAAGGAACAGGATCTGGAGCAGAAAGAGAAGGAACTGAAGGCTCACTACGAAGGGCGAGAAGGGTTAAGGACTGAGCTTGCCAACTATCGGTGGCTTCGCAGCAATGCCACGCTGCATCGCAGCATCATCAGGGGTAGCTTTGAAATCCGAGTTCAGGCTCCGTTGGAAGTACCAATCGGCCTCGACGATCTGGTGGGTCAGATCCGTACTCAGCATCAATCGCCAGCCTGAACGAAGGCTTGAATAGACAGAGGGATTGCAGCCTTGAACGAGAGCATTGAGCACAAAGCAGAGCAGGCTGATACCAGCAAAACAGGGTCAGGCCCCTTTCTGGCATTGCTCATTCTGACGCCCGTTGCGTTTTTCGTATGGGAATTGGCCTACTACGAAACCATCTTTGCCGTGCTGGCTGAGCAGTCTCAGGTCTGTGACAGTGGTGCCTCAGGTGCAGTGGACTGCATTGAGTTTGTGTTCACCTGGTTAATGTCGATGGGCCTTCTTGTGGTGCTTAACCTCGCCGCAGCGCTACTGCTGCTGGGCACTATTGCCCTGGCAATCAAAGATCAGAAATAGGGAAATACAGCGTACCTTCTCGCTTGTTCGATCATGATGGGCGCGTCCGTCACCTACCAGTTCAACCTGATATTCACAAACAGGCTGTGGCAAAAGGCCGAGTACATGGCGCTCCTGTTTTTGGCTACTTGTTTGATGGCTGCGCCAGTACTGATGACGGTCTATCAGGGGGTTATGGTAGCGCGTGGTAACGAGATCACCATGGGTTCCGGAAAACTGGTCATCTGGCTGGCGCTGGCAGGCTCGATACTGGTTGCAGGGATTGGCGCATTCAAGCTACGAGGCTTGAGCCAGCGCAGCTCCTTCTCAGCGGTTGGCTTTGCTGTAATGCCCATCCTGATCGGCCTTGTCAGCGCCATTGCTGTCGTCAAACAGCTCGCATTCATGGATGAAAACAGCGGCATGGTGAACTACGGCGCCATCAAACAGATAGCCGAGATCACGGACATGCCCGACTGCAAGAGCGATATCGTGCTGGCGCACTACGAAAAGGGCCTGCCGGTGGTGTATCGCTGCCCCAAGGCCTACGTGCTCAACCCAATGACCTCAAATCCCTTCGTGCCATGGCCGGACTATATCGAAGGGACCAGCGTACAGCTGGGCCAGGCAATGGATCAGTTTAACGAGCAGGCAAAGAACGAACAGTGAATTTGATCTTGCTACACAGGAGTAAACCACTATGCAGTCAGCATAGTTACAGCAGGATTCACCGTGGCTTTATTGGATCATGCCCGCCGGGACGGTAGGTACTACGGCGTTGTAACATCTAGGACTCATCGAGAGCAGTCCTTTTAGCTGCTGGGCTTGCCACCTGAGCAACGACGCTCCTTTTTTCAGAACAAATACAACGCTGGCTGTGGCACTCTCATTTAACTAATTATCGGAAGGAGAATGAAGCTGCTCTTTAGGCGCTGATTGGATCTCGTATCACGACTGCACGACATTAAACAATCTGAGATAGACTGGTTGAATTCTAGTAGCGAATATTGTTTTTATAAAGTTAGATGTGGGCCAAGATAAACTACAAAAATACGCTTCTCAGCAGTATCGGGATAAAAATGCATACGGTACCCATGAGGCAACTTGACATGATTCTCACAGTAGACCTGACGCCCATCATCCAGCCAGAAAAGGCGTTCTTTCTTCTTTTTCGGGTCGTTGTTAACACTTGTAGACTCGCCACTCACTTCAGCAGCCAGACCTAAGTCCCTTAAATACTCATGCCGATAGTCACAATATTCGTTTGCTTTCCACTTTGCACAAAATAACTCTAAAATATCTAAAGCATCTCTAGACTTTGATAGAATATCTTGGCGGGCTGACCACAATTGGAGAGCGGCACCTATTTGATTTGCAAGTAATGTGAGATGAGGAAATAAATTATGTCTTTGCACCCAAATTTCTTTCGCACTATCAAGTAAAGCGTTGCGGCGTTGCTTGAGTTCTTCACCATGTGTCAGCAAGCTAGCGCTATCACTCAAATTTAGTATGATTTCTTCTCTATGTTCTGGTATTGCGTCAAGTTCAAGGACCCATACATCAATATGGGAGTTCGCCCAGCTTGGGAAAGCAGTAAAGCTAGCAAGAAATGTTTTTAGATGAAAAGCTGCTAACAGGACTAACCTACCGGAGTTCTCGCCGGGAAGCCCGACCTCAATGGTATTTCTAATGTTTTCAATATCAATACTTTCAAATAACGGCTGCCTTGTTTCTAAAGACTTCAAAAAACGAAGCCAATCAGCAAGCTCAGCAACCTTTTGAGCTGAAGAATACCAGTCGCGGACAAAGTAGCCACTTGAAAGCTCCAGCCCCATAAGCGACCTATCCTGGTCTTCATCTACAAGCAAGATTTTTAAACCAGCATTCCGGCATATCTTCAATGCGTTGAAAAAAAATAATAGTCCATCGTCTGCCTCCTCTTTACAGGTGAAAGGCAAGGAGTGATGATTAAGTACAATCCCATTATTCATAGCAACTGATCCAGTTCCTTATCCCATTGGTCAAAAAAGCCATCTGGCCAACAATCAATACGTCCTAGATCATCTATATTTGGGTACATCACCTCTGAAGCGTGGATTGGGCTATGAACATCTCGCTGCAAGAAAAAAAGCTTTACATCATTGGCCTCAACAATGTTTTGCTTCACCGCAACTCGGACGCCGTTTAAAAAGTGATCAGAATGAGACTCTATAATTAACTGCACACCGTTTTTCGCTGCTATGGCGCACAGTCTCCCCATAAGAGACTGACCAGCAGGATGTAAATGTGACTCGGGGTTTTCGATGATAAGTAAATCGCCTGCTGCAGAGCTTAGAATACTGGTAATAACAGGCAGTACGTAACTAAGGCCGAAGCCGACATTCTGAGGCTTAAACTCTTCGGTTGTATCTTTTCCTTGATTGAAAGAATAACTTAGGCTTACCGAATTAAACTGTGGCTGAGCTACAGCTTTTATTTTAAGACCGGGGGTTATGTCAGACATCCAGGCCTCGATATTTGCAAGCAAGGTTTCAGATACCGATTTTGGGTGCTGCAACGCTGAAATTTCAAGATCTTTAGCGCCATTCACTGCTATGAAATGTGCAGCGAACTCTCCATGGTGGCCAAGGGATTTCAAGTCGCGAATATGAAATTCCGATAATTGATGATGGCTTTGCGGACCTAATCTGTTTGCGCTTAAGTACTGGAAGTTTGAATTAAACAAACTCAAGTTCTCTGAGTGATTACCTATTTCTGACTTGAGAAGCGGCAATAAATCCGAACCAGACTGGTATGCAAATTGAAAACTTACAGGCTGGATTATTTCATTCCACTTAATGGTGAATACTATTTCTTCTTGGTCGCTGAAGCTCGACAGTGCATCTTTGCCGGTGCCAATACTTACGTAATCGCCGTTTAGCAATAATCCTTTGTTCTGCAAAGTATTTCGCTCATGCGATTGTCGCAATAGGAGTAGACTTTGTATTAAAGTTGACTTGCCCATGCCGTTTAGGCCTGAGAACAGGTTTAAAGCTCCGAGCGGAAAACTTGCATTTAAGAGAGTCTTGAAATTCTTTATATTGATAAATTCAATCATGTAGCACCATTTGGATTAGATTTTCAATTTTTTCATATCGGATAACTACGTGGTCTTTTTTATGCGTGGAGTAGGTGATTGCATTTAAGAACTCACTGTCCTTAAGTAATTTGTTTAGCTCGTCGCGTAATTTTAGTTTATTATTAAGTAGAGTGTTGAAATCGGATTCGGTGATTTTTGCCAGCTTGATCATCCAAACTTCAAATAACGTTGAGTTTTTTGAACGCCTGCGAGAGTTAGTTGTAGGATCCTTCTCAAATCCAGACTTATCAAGTAATTGGTAGCAACGCTCGATGGCAGTTGAATACTGTTTTTTGAAATTTTCGCGATATTGTTCATCGCCCTTTTTTATATCTTCCATTGCTTTGTCTAAAAATGAAGCTATCTCCTTTTTGTTCTCGGGATCAAGGTAGTCAAAGCGATAAAAAGCCCAAAAGCGCAATACCAGTTCTTGGTCTTTCATTCTCTTAGATAGATCGCCCAGCATAGCTCTCGAACATTGAAGGTTCGCTAGTTCTTCTAGCAACTCACGATCCCTAGGCTTGGCAAGCGCATTGCGTATCTCTTGGTTATTGAGCGTTAGGCCGCCAGTATTGATACGGCGAAACACAGAATATTTAACGTCATCTGGCGTGCCCGGTTTAATCATATAAACAGTTACTGGGCACTCCTCAATTCGACGTTGATATTGACGATGTAGCTTGTCAAACGTCTTTCCGTTAAGCTCGGTCAGGAACTCGAGTCCGTTTAAGCGAAGCTTCTTATCCAAGACAAATTTTCGAATGGTTGATAGTCTCTGTAATCCATCTACGATCAGCCAATTATTTTCGTCTGAGGCATCAAAGTAAAAAGCAGGCAAAGGGAATCGTATCAATATCGACTCAATTAGCCGACTCATCTTACGATTATCCCATAATTCAGCATGTCGTTGGAAATCGGTATTCATATCGATTTCGTTGTGCTGTATTCGTTTTATCAGCGCGTCCAATGACTTCGGCTCAACCACTATGTCAATATCTGTAGGATTGAACGGATGCATCACTTCGTCGAGTAATTCTGGTTCTTCTTCAAAGCCCGATACAATCAGATCTTCATCGAGAGTAGTTTCTTGATAGCTATCCATTTTTTTCCTTTAGCCTAATACGCGTTTTTCCATAAGCACTTTTTACATCACGCGCTGTTTGATGTAGGTAGCTTTATGCATGAAGTCGTCAAATAATCCAGCCTCAGCCTATAATATGCCCGTTGCGAACTTGCGTACAGGCTGGTAAGTACCGTTTAGCTGTTGCTGCCGAGGAAAAATTGACTCCTTAGCTAGCAAGCAACCAATAATGGCAGATTCTTGCTTAACACTATTGGCGGTTTGGATTGATAATCGGCTTGGAAGTTATCATGCCTTTTAGGCCTACCGCGGCAGTAACATCTGATCACTATCGTCTGGGCGTAGCGATAAATAGGCAAGGGAACTTAAACGCCTACACTTTGAGCATCGCTTTACCGACACTCCACATCCCTCCTGAAACCATCTGCCTGAGCCTCGCGCTCGGTCCGGTAGGCTACCCGGATACGCGCCGGAATAGAGTGGTAGGAAGGGCAGAGCGTCGGTATAAAGTACGTTCCTGTGCGGCGTGAGGCATACACCATCCCATCGGTCCGGGTTGGATCAAACGGTTCGATTTCCTCTTTTTCAACATCATTCGAGGCAGATGCCTCCTGCAGGTCGGGGAAGAGTTCCTTGACCGTCTTGTCGCGCCGGATAATGCCGGCAAGCCCTGGCTTTCGATCCAGCGTCCAGCTGGCCTGCCCGGTAACAAACGGATTGTAGTGCCCCATGACTTTCGCTATACGGTTGTCCCGCTCCCTTTCCCATTCGTTGACCGGAAAGCGCTTGTCCCAGCTCATGAACAGCTTTTGCTGAAGCCTGGACAGGGTAATGCCGTAGCGGTCGCTCATGTAAAAATGCGTACGGGCAATAAGGCCCTTTACGGCGTCACGCGGCTCGACCGTGCGCAGCGCAGGATCGATCCTGAGATCACAGCGCCCGTAACGGCTGGCCGTGCCCGGCAGTTCACCGTACAGATAGCTGCCTCGGTCGGCATTGGCCTCTCCAATGGCGGGCGCCAGGTTGTGCAGGTCGGCATCGATTCGGTTGAACAGGGGATCGGCCCGGCAGGCTCCCGAGCCGCCCTCGCGCCAGCACTGGAGCTGATGGCCAAAGGACCAGACGCTCTGGATGTGCTCCCACTCAAGGCGAATGGCGCGATCGGGCAGGGCGCGGGTCTGGTAGCCGCAGGACTCATGATCCATGACGCCGCCACTACGACCTACCCACTCCCACTGGCAGCCGCAGTAGAGATCACCCGAGGCCTTCTCGCCAGCATTCTGATCACCGTAGATGTCGTTACGCAGGAAGTGCTTGGCATCGTAATAGGTTTCCGGGGCCGCCCATGTCACTCCCGAGAAGGTTAGCGCCAGCAGGACCAGAGCGGCTCTCATGGCTCGATAGCCTCGGGGTTGGCGACTGGCTTGCGGGTGAGCTTGTGCCAGAGCGCGACGGCAAGCGTTGGGATCACTACAAACAACACAGCCGACAGCACCGCCGCCACACACAGCATCAGGCTGCTTACGGCTATCCATTGCACCGCTTCAAAGGTCCACGGGATCAGCCAGCGTTCAATCTGGATGAACAGGCCCTCGATATAGGGGAAATGAGCCGAGCGGATAAACCAGAGCAGGGCGCCAATAAACAGGGCAATGGGGATAAAGGTAATCAGCCCATAGCTCAGCCGGTAGAGATCCGTCAGCGTAGGTACCGCATGAAGAGATACAAGGAACAGAGCAGTGATAATGAGCAGGCTCAAGGGATCGCTGTCTGCCTCGGTCCACAGGCTCCATAGGATTTCCTCAATTGCTGTCGGTATCCAGACGAGGATGTCTATTGGATTCTGAGGTGGCGCAGGGACGTCATAGGCGATACCCGTCAGCAGACACAACAGCACGCAGCCCACCGCGCAGGGCGCGAGGCCTTCCAGTGCTCGCCCCATATAGCTGAGCGGCCCTGGGAAAAAGGTGTAGTCCACATAGCCCAGCGTACCGTCTACATCACTGCGCTTGTACAGCGCTATACGGGTGAGCTTGAAGCCCATGCACAGGCAGATAACGGCGCGGGCGGTTTCACGTATGGGTGAGCCCACCATGCCGGTAAAGGCATAGGCGGGCCACGTCGGTAGTCTGGGACTGGCAATCAGGAAATGCTTGGCAAGGCCGGTCAGGGCCAGCACAGCGGCGGTCACACCCAAGAGAGCAAGTAACTGTGTCATGACGGTTTTCCTGCTAAACAGGCACCTGCACAAGCGGACTCATGCAGGGCCACATGGCGGAGGGTTAAGGAATCATCAACCTGACGGGTGAGCTGTAGCCTTGCTCGGTGTGTATACCCAGCGCCTCCTGAAAACTCAGCGAGATGCCCTTCTTGAAGTCAGCAAACGGGCTCAGGCGCGGCGTGTAGTTTTTCATTTTCAGCTTGCCGTCATCATCCGGTACCAGCCGGCGCACCAGCTGCTCAAGGGTCAGCTGGTCATCAATGATGCCGATGTTCTTGGCCGTACCGGCTTCCCAGACCAGTCCTTCAAACATGCCCTCGGTGGGCTTGAGACGATCGCCACGGCCCTGCTTTACGTCTGCGATAAACCGCTGGTGAGTCGCGCCCAGCACGGTCTTCCAGTACTGGACCTGCTCATCCCTGGCCGGTGAGAACGGGTCCAGCATCGACTTGCTGGTGCCGGCGGTATACACGCGGCGCTCGACATCAAGGAGCTTGATGGTCCTGTCAAAGCCAAAGCCGGTACTGATCACGCCAATCGAGCCCACAATGGCCGTAGGCGAGGCATAGATCTCCTTGGTGGCCGAGGCGATGTAGTACGCACCGCTTGCGCCAATGTCCTCGATCACGGCAAAGATGGGTTTTTCCGGATGACGCTGGCTTTCGTAGCGGATCTCGTCATAGACGCGCTTGGACTGGACCGGGCTTCCGCCGGGGCTGTTGATGCGGATGGCTACCGCCACGGTATTGGGGTTTTCCATGGCCTGACGCAGGCCCTTGTTGATGCGATCGGCATTGGCCGGTTGCTGGGCATCGATCGGTCCCATCACATCCACCACGCCAACATGGCTGGCCCCTTCGTTGACTTCCGAGGCCTCATCAAACAGGCGCAGGAAGTACCAGGTGTTAAAGGCGCTGAGCAGGACGATCAGGAGCAGCATGCCCTTGAAGATCAGGGTCCAGCGGTGCCGGGCGCGGCTCTGCTTGACGGTGCCCGACACCCACTTGTCAAAGGTGTGGATCTGCATGAGACGCTGGCGCTCCTGCAGGACCTCGATGGAGTCGTCCGGGGAATAGGGCGGTACATCACTACTTCGGTTGCGTTTAAACCAACTCATCGTCATGCCTCCAGTGGATCTTTCTTGGGTTTGGTATAGGGCGCAATGGCGCGGCACTCGGGATAGCCTGAACAGCCCCAGAACCGGCTGGCGCGTTTGGCATCCCCTTTCCTGCCCATGCGAAGGTTCATCGGGCGACCGCAGTCGCCGCACAGCGGGCGGTCCTCATCGCTGATGGGTTTTTGCGGCAGGCCCTTCTGGTCGGGAAAGGTCTTGTTGCAGGTATCGCGGTTGGTACAGCCCCAGAAAAAGCCCTTCTGGCCCTTGACCCGGCGCAGCTCCGCCCCGCAGGCGAAGCATTTATGAAGCGTGCCCCGCGCTTCGCTAAAGGTCTGCTTGAGCGCTGCCGCCTGAGTACTGCCCTGTCCCTCAGTGGCCGCAAGGCTGGCTTTAAAACCATGAACAATGCGCGACACCCAATCGGTGATCTTGCGCATGAACTCATCCTGACTGACTTCACCGCGAGCAACCCGCTCCAGCTCCTGTTCCCACGCGGCGGTAAGGCCGGGTGATTTCAGAGCAGGGGGAAGGGCCTTCATCAGCGCTACCGCCTTGTCGCTGGCGTGCAGCTGGCGCTTCTTGCGGATCAGGTAGCCGCGATCTACCGCCGTCTTGATGATGCTGGCGCGTGTGGCCGGTGTACCCAGCCCTGAGGTCTCCTTGAGGATGCGGCGGAACTGTTCTTCGGTGACGTAGCGGCTGATGTGCTCCATGGCCGAGAGCAGGGTGGCTTCGGTGAAGTAGGGCGGATGCCGGGTGTGCTTGCCGGTGACTTCCGGCCCGCTGATGATGGCCGGTTCGCCCTGGTTGATCAGGGGAAGCGCGCTGCTCTGCTCCTCCGCGTCATCCTCTTCATTGCTATCGGCTTCACTGAAGGCTTCGGTGTCCGGAAACAGGATCTTCCAGCCCTGTCGAGTCGGCTGGCGCCCCTTGGCAATGAACTCGTGCTTACCGGCCCTGACATGAATCACTGTGCGGTTGAATTCGTGGTGTTCGTAGAACTGGGCGATGTAGAAGCGGCGGATGGCGTCGTAGAGGTTGCGCTCGATTTCACTCAAGGCGCCAAGGTTTATCTTTTCAGCGGTCGGAATGATCGCTTCGTGGCTCTTGCCTTCGAGCTGCTTGTCGTTAAAGCATCGGCCCTTGCGCTTGAGGTCAGCGCCAGCCACCAGCCCAGAGATAGAGGCATCACTCAGGATAAGGGCCTGCATCACCTCGGGCGCTTCGGCGTGCATGTTTTCCGGCAGGTACCGGCATTCGGTACGGGGGTAGGAGATGGCCTGATGGTTCTCGTACAGGGACTGAGCCGCGGCAAGTACCTCATCGGCGGTGTAGCCAAAGCGCACGTTGCCGTACTGCTGAAGGCTGTTCAGGTGGAAAGGTAAGGGCGCACTTTCCTTTGACGCCACTACTTCCGCCTTTTCAATAACCCCACCGGTGCCGGTCAGCTGAGCGGCGACCTGCTCGGCCAGCGTCTTGTTGATGCAGCGTCCGGCCTCGTCCGTACACTCTTCCGGCGGTACCCACTTCGCGCTGAACTGGCCACGCTGTACGGCGACATCGGCCCACAGGTCCCAGTAGTCCCTGGGAACAAAGTTGGCGATGGCCTGATTACGGGTCACGACCAGATTGATCATGGGACAGACCACACGGCCGACATGCAAGGTTTCCTGAAAGCCTGCGCCACGGGCAATGAGGGTAAACAGGCGTGTCCCGTTCATGCCAACCAGCCAGTCAGAGCGCTCACGGCACACGGCGGAGTGGTAGAGGTTGATGGTGTCCTTGCCCGGCACAATGGCATCCAGTGCCTTGCGCAGTCCCTTGGGGTTCAGGGCCTTGATGCACACCCTGTACAGCGGACCCTGATAACCGGCGTAACGGATGACATTACGGGCAATGGCTTCGCCTTCCCGGTCAAAGTCGGTGGAGATATAGACCTTTCCCGCCTTCCTTAACAGTTCAGAGACAACCTTTAACTGGTCAAGGGTCTTGTCATTGGGCTGGTGCTTCCACTCGCCGGGCACCATGGGCAGGTGATCCAGCTTCCAGCCCTTCCAGTCCTCGGAATACTCATCGGGTTTTAGCGCCTGCAGGAGATGACCAATGCACCAGGTGACAAAGGTACCTTTGCCATTGTGCATGCAGCCCTTGCCGGTCCTGTCACAGCCCAGTACCGCAGCCAGCGCGTGGCCCTGCTTGGGCTTTTCGGCCAGATAGACGTCCACACTCATAAATCACCCCTTGATCGTCTGATCGAGGCCAGTTGGCGTTCGGTGGGAGGCTTGCCTGCGCCAAAGTGCAGCACGATCTCGGTGAGCTGCTCGCGCTGGCGCGTCGTCATGTCCTTGAACTGGCGATAGGGCTCGCCCTTGCGGATGGCACGACGCAGGCTGTTATCAAAGAAACGGTTTTCGGTGGAGTACAGCGTCTCGACCGCCGCGACCTTGCCGCTGTCCTTTAAGGTAATGGCCACGATGGCATAGTTCTGGGCATACAGCTCGTCGCTGATGCGCCAGTTAAGCCCGATCTCCTCGGCAATCTCGGCGGCCACGGAGCGTACTTCCTCGACATCGGCGTTGCGGCGCTTCTCCTCGGCCTCTTCCTTTTCCGGGCCGGTAAAATCCGTGACATGGGTGCCGCTGCCATCCTTGAGCTTGCCCAGCAGCTCCTGATTGACCAGGTTGAAGGCCTGGGCAATGTCTCGTCCGCCCGGGCTTTGCTGGCTGGACTCGGGTGCGTTCCCCTCGGGAATATCGTCCTTGTTGAAAAACAGCACATTGGTTGAGTAGAGCAGCGCCACAATGACGCCCAGCGCCACCAGCTGAGGAATCATGAGCGCTTCTCCGTGGGTTGAGGCCTTTCCTTGTGCAGGGCATAGAGCAGCTTCCAGTCCCTGACCACCGTTTCCAGCTGTGGGAGGCGGTGGTTCTGCTGGATGTCCTGCAGCATGACCGTAATCAGGCATACCGCATCCAGCGGGCTCTGCGCGTTGGCGGCTTCGGAGAGCATGACCAGAAGGTCTCTGTAGGAATCTTCATCTACCTGCACGGCGTCCATCACTGGCCTCCGGTCATCGCATGGCTGGTTTCAAACATGGCCTTGAGCGGGTCCTGTACCTGGCGCGCGGCCATGGGAGCTGCGGCCAGAGGCCCGCTTGTGACGTCCTCAGCTTGAGCCTGCTCGGGCAGATCCTCAGGCGAAGCCGACTCGTTGGCTGCGCTGTGCTCGGCATCCGAAATCCTGCGACCAAAGTTCAAGGTGAATTCGGTGACGACATCCCGATCGGCTGCGGGCAGGGTCTTGATCTCGATAAAGGGCGAGGCCTCGACGGCAGCGCTGATGACGGATTTGTTGTAGGCGTCGTTATGGGAAGAGCGGATCACTTCGAACCCGGTCAGAACGCCGTCCGGTCCCACTTTTACCCGGACCTGTGCACCATGCTTTTCGTAGTCCTCGGGTGCTTTCCAGTTCTGGCCCACCCGTATGCCCACCGCTGTGACCATATTCTGGTAGGCCGGGGTCTGCGCCAGTGCTGCCAGTCGCTTCTGGTGTGCATCCTCAGCTTCGGGAGGTGTGCCTACCTGACTGGGCTTGATGCTGTAGCCAAAGCTTGCGAGGTCTTTTTCGGGCGGGGATACCTCATCCTGACCCTGAGCCAGTCCCGCTTTTTCTACCTCATCCTGACCTGAAGGTTTTGCCCCTGCGTCAGTGGCGATGCTGGGCGCAGCAACCTTTGATGCGGGAGATGATCCGGGTCCAGCTGATGCGCCAGCGGTCATCTCCTCTTCAACAGGATCCGTGGTAGGCGGAACCGTCTCTACACCCTCGCGGGTGATCTTGTGCTCAGGCGCCTGGATGGGCTGGGGTGGAGGCTCGCCTGAGAATTCATCCTCTTCAAAGTCGGCGTCCGGGTCGATAGCGAGGGATGCAGTAGATGGAGTGGCGTCGTCCAAGCCTGTTGTGGCTATTGAGGGGGAAGATCTATCCAAATGAGCCGCGTCTGGTTTGAGCGGCGAATCTACTCCGCTGGCCTGTGTCATCGGCACATCACTGCTGACAGGCGTCTGTGGGGTCAGGTGTTCTGGCTTGCTCTTGTGTGTGGCTACATAGGAGATGCCCAGTCCGCAGAGGATGGCCACGGCCAGAAGCGTCATCCTTTTAGGTGACTTTTGTTTCTTCTCCTGTTCAGGTTCGCGCTCTGCCTTGATCTCGGGAAGTACTGTTTCATCAGTAGGTGTTGTCATGGTCCGGCTCCGTCAGGATCAGTGGATGTTCAGGGCCGCGCAGCCGCCAATGGATTTGGGCCGCACACTGCTTTTTACGATGGCGCGGGTCGGCGCCGAGAGGTCTGCTCGGCTACAAAAGCCCCGCCATGCCGCCAGATAGCTGTTGTAGTCATAGGTGGGCGCGCGGCACCGTCCGGTGAGGTAGTCCGGAATGCCCAGCTGCTGGCCTTCATCGGTCACAAACTGCCAGTCGGCTTCATCCATGCCCTTGCCGTTGTCGCAGTAGCGTACCCAGCGGGAGGTCTCGTAGATGGAGTAGCCACGCGCACGGTCTGGGCGTGCCGCAAAGGTCTGGGTGTGTACTACCGGCACCATGGGTACGGAGGGCGTCCGGGCACGGGTAGGGTCGTAGACGATGCCCCGCCGTGGATCGAGCGCCGCGCCATTGCGGGTCTCGGTGTTGAAGTCACCGCCCAGCGAATGGACGTAGGCGGGCTGGCGCATGGCGGCACCGGCGCGGCCCGTATTGATCCATGCCAGTGACAGCGAGCGGTTGACCCGGCCGGCCCTCAGCTCAAGCTCCTTGTAGTAGGCCGCATACATCTCCAGACGGTTAAGCGCGGCCCGGTTTTCCTCGGTCGGGTATTGCTCAGTGATGCGCTTGAACTCGGGCAGGTTCATCTCTACCCATTCGCGCGAGGGCTCGTCCGGTATCTCAGGCAGTGGGTGCAGCCTGGCTTGCAGGCCCATGCAGCCGGACAGGGCAAGGGAGAGCACTGCAAGAGAGATAAAGGATTTATTCGTCCTCATCCGTCCACTCCTCTTGCTTACCCAGCGTCCTGAAAAAGAGGGTGCCCTCTATGCACTGCCCATAGACGCTTTCCAGCAGGGCGCCGGCGTCGTGGGGTTGTGTATTGGGGAACTCGGAGGTGACCTTCGATATATAGGGCAGCAACACATCAAGCAGCCGGGGCTCGTCAGTGCTTGCGCTGTCGCAAAAAATGGCGCGTAGGGTTTGAGTGGTTCCGCCGATGGAACTGGCGATTGCCCAGACTGCGTCGATTTCGGCCTGATTCTTTAAAACAAGGTGAACAGTGCCGTCGGGTTTGGAATATGCCTGCATGTGAAACTGCTCCGTGGTGAGGTGGAAACAGTCTACGAGCAAAAATAAGTGGACCATCGGCGTACTCCCTACCCGCGCGGGTAGGGAGTACGCCGATTGATAGTAAAAAAATCTGCGACGATAGCTCTCAGGATCGATTGACTGGGGTCGCAGGTCGTTATGTTCAGTTTTTTGCGTGGCCTTTTAGGAAGGCAAAAGAAAAATCCGGCCGATGGCTCCAGTGCCCCGCTGTATTTTGTCGAGAACATCTACCTGCCCGACTTCGAGGCAGACCCCGGCACGCGCTATCCACCCTTCCCCGAAGGCTGCGAGATCATCGAGCCGCGCAGGCTGCTGGCAGGGCATCGTACGCAGATTGCGCGCCTGAAACAGTCGCTGGGGCTTTCTGAGCATGAATTCAGAGTCATTATCGATCCGGTCCTGGTGCGCTACGCTGAATTCGTTCATCTCCTGCCAGCTTCCCAGCACCATCACCACAAGGGACGCGGCGGCCTGTTGCGGCACGGACTTGAGGTCGCCTTTCACGCCGCGCGCATGAGCGGTGCGGTTATCTATGACGCGGATGCCACGCCTCGTGAGCGGCGTAATCGGGAAAAGGTCTGGCGTGTGGCAACTGCCCTTGCGGGTCTGCTGCATGACGTCGGCAAGCCGGTGTGCGACATGAAGATCACCAGCGACACGGGCCTGCTCTGGAACTTTGCACTCTACGAGCATGGGTATCGACTGGTGCCCTGGGCGCGGGACAACAAGATCCAGCGCTACTTTGTGTCATGGCGGGAGGATCGTATTCATAACCGCCATGCCTTTCATGGACCGGGGATTGCGCGCCTCCTGATTCCCAAACAGACGCGCGCCTTTCTGACGCCCGACAACACCATGGAAATGCTGGACCAGATCGACGAAGCCATTGGTGGCTACGCGGTGCAGTCCAAGATTGCCCACGTGGTCCTCAAGGCGGATCAGGCCAGCGTCACACTGGACTTGAAGCTCAACGGCGGAGGCGATGGCTCACAGGCGTTCATGCCCTCCGTTGAGCGCTACCTGGTGGAAGGGACTCGCCGGATGATCAAGTCGGGCCGCTGGAAGATCAATGAGCCCGGCGCGATTGTGTATGTGTTCAAGGAAGGCCTGTTCATCAACTGGAAGGCGGCTTCACGCGATGTACTGACTCGTCTGAGTGATGACGGCATTCAGGCCATCCCAAAGGAGCCGGCAGTACAGGCAGACATGCTGATTCACTGTGGGGTAGCTGTACCTCGTGAAGTTGCAGGTGGCCCAGGGGAGCCGGTAACGACCTATCGGTACTGGGCCATCAAGCCCGTGTTTAAAGACGTGACCGGCCCTACGCTCCAGGGAGAGCTTGCACTGCTCAAGATTCAGGAGGCGGACCTCTTCTTTCCCATGGGGCTACCGGCCGCGATAGAGGGTGTGATTGGCAATGAGCCCGAGAGAGAGAAGATACCGGCCAAAACCCCAGGCATCATCACGCCTGCCGCTACCCTTGATAAAGAGACAGACAGTACGAACGCAGCAACGGAACTGATACCTGAAAGTACTGACAAGGACGCTCCCAAAAGAAGAAAAAAGGGGAAGGCTAACGCAGCAGAGGAAAACGGTCAGGGTACTGAGGCAGATACAGGGAATACGGCTACATCACCCTTGGCTACTACAGAATTTGATGCCCTTCTTGAGCATGTCACGCAGGGGCCACGCGTCGCAGGGCAGCCTGTAAAGGCAATGACAGAAGAGGAGGGCTCGCCAGAGCCTGCGGCTGTCTCGGAAAGCCCTATCGGTATGGATATTGGAGCTGATTTCTTTGGTATGGCTATCGGATCGACCGAAGAAGGGCCACCCCTTGATGCCTATGAAGAGGATATGGCGGTTCTACAGGCGCAAGAGCACCGCTCGGGCGAGAAACCCGTCATCCATCTTCTGGAACCTGAGAGTAGTCGCAAGAAAAAGCGTGCAGGCAAGAAGTCAAGGAATGAAGATCCTGGCAGGGGATCGGGCCTTGAGGGGGAAAGTTTGCCGCTAATGCCTGACCTGCTGAGCTTTGCTGATGAGGAGCTTGCTCCCATCGCACCGGCCGTGCATGCCGATGATGCCTGCTTTGAAGTCATGGATATGCCTTTTGCCGTATCAGAGGACCATCCTCATATTGTCTTTAAGGCAAACGAACGTATCGCCTCTGAACCTGAAATAACGCTTGGGCGCCAGAGCGCTGGTCATCAGGCGCTGGTTTCCCCCGCCAGACCCAAGGCGAAACAACGCCGCACCCGAGCGGAAGAAAAACAACACAGTGACGCGCGTTTGCCTGCCTCAATAGACGATTTCAAGCCGTTCGAGGTCAAGGCACCTGACCTGCATCTTGAACGTTATGTTGAGGCTAACAAGCTGGCCGACCTAAGACCTGGTGCTACGCCAGAGCCTGTATGCGTCACCCTTGAGCGTGTTCAGTCTATACCGCCGAAATACCTGCACACCGTAGCGGCTGTTACCAAAGCTGGCACAGTTGGGCTAAGCGCTGCCCCCTCGCAGGAGGAGGTACCTGCCGAGAATGAGTCCGCTGATGAGCGGGATGCCGAGGCTGAGACCATCGACCTGGATGTCAAGTTTGTAAAGGGTGCGACACCCCAGCAGTGCCTTGAGCAGTTGGCGCAAATGATCAGGCAAGGTTATGGACGATGGATTCCCGGCACTATTCACCGGAGCAAAAGAGGATACTCCCTGGGCGTCGAGTGCCTGGACCTTATTAACAATGACTGTCCAGAGGTCAAGCGTCGAGACCTTGAACGGCTGCTTCGCTCATCAAGGGCGATCAAGGCCCTTGGCCTGAAGAAAGAAGGGGATCAAATCATTTTTGTCGACAGTCAGGAGGGCTTCTAATTGAGAGACAACTATGAGATGCCCTTTCGGCCCAATTATGAATTTATGGCCTGCATGGGTTGGGTCGCCGCGTCTTCGGTCGCCTATCTGGTCAATCAGGTCACTGATATGCCACCTGAGCCGGTGTACTGGATGAGTGGCATCTGCTCGATCATGGCCATCAGCCGTCTGCCCGCGGCGATCCGCCTGCACTACGTCAAGCGCAACCTGCAGGGCAAGAAACTCGAATTCATCACCCTTGAGCAGCTGAACAAGGCCATCCGAAAAAATCCTGATCAGTTATGGCTGGGCAAGGGCTTTTACTGGGAGAACCGACACTGCCAGCTGGTATACGAGATCCTCAAGCGCAATCTGTCCGAGATCGTCAATCCCCGCGCCAGCAAGGGTATTGAGGGCAGGGATGAGATGCAGATGGGTGCGCCATGGATTCATGGGCTTGAGCCGCGTGAAATCCAGATCACGCAGCCGATTGCTCACACCGAAGGGCATGTGCTGATCGAGGGCACGACCGGCGCGGGCAAGACCCGCCTGTTTGACCTCCTTATCAGCCAGAAAGCGCTGCGCGGTGAGGCCGTGCTGATCATTGACCCGAAGGGTGACAAGGAGATGCGTGAGAATGCCCGTCGCGCAGCGGCGTTTGTGGGACGGCCCTTCTACAGCTTTCACCCGGCCTTTCCGGATGAATGCATGCGCATCAACCCGCTGCAGAACTTTACCCGCGTCACCGAGATTGCCTCTCGCATCGCCGCCCTGATTCCTTCGGAAACCGGCTCGGACCCGTTCAAGAGCTTTGGCTGGCAGGCACTGAACAACGTCTGTCAGGGGCTGTACATCATCGACAAGCGACCCACACTCAAGCTGCTGCGTCGCTACCTTGAAGGCGGCGTGGATAGCCTTGTGATCAGTACCGTCTCGGCCTATGCCCGGCAGGCACTGGGTGAGGACTGGGAGTCCATGATGGTGGCCCTGTTTGATAAATGGCTGGAGCCACTGCCAATCCGCAAAAAGGCAATGATGGCCAATGCGTTTTATAAGCAGGTCATTCAACCGGTACGGGCCAGTTCAGAACTGGAAGGGCTGCTCAACATGTTTGAGCATGACAGCGCGCACTTCTCCAAGATGGTCGCAACGCTCCTGCCCGTCCTGAACATGCTGACCTCGGGCGATCTAGGCGCACTTCTTTCGCCTGACCCTGAAGACCCTACCGATGACAGGCCTATAACCGATAGCGCCTTATTAATAAATGAGGGCGCAATTACCTATATTGGGCTGGATTCTCTTACTGATAACATGGTTGCGTCAGCCATTGGTTCTATTCTACTTTCGGACCTGACCGCTGTTGCCGGTGATCGCTATAACTTTGGGGTGGATAACCGTCCAGTAAATGTATTTGTCGATGAGGCGGCCGAAGTTATCAATGAGCCCTTTATCATGCTGTTGAACAAGGGCCGGGGAGCCAAATTGACATTATATGTAGCCACCCAAACCTATGCGGATTTCTGTGCGCGACTTGGCAGTGAACACAAGGCGCAACAAGTACTGGGCAATGTTAACAATACCATTGCCCTGCGCTTAAAAGATGCTGAAACACAGGAACAGTTTGTAAAGGATATCCCCGAAACCCGTATCAAATATGTAGTACGGTCTCAAAGCATGAATTCGGGAGGAGAAGATCCGCTGCTTCATGGTGGAGGACAGGGCGAACGACTTATGGAAGAGTTGGTGCCACTGGTTAATTATCAATTATTAACCATGCTACCGAATCTGGAATATTTTGCGAAGTTATCTGGCGGGAAGATTATCAAGGGAAGAATCCCGATCTTACATTAGTTGAGCCCTGGACAAGAATATGAATACTTCCAATTATTACACCTTAAACCCAGAAGTTAATCTGTTAGTTTTAAAACATGGATTTCGGCGAAGATTCAGGGCGCTCAAGTCTTTAGAAAAACATCTGCACTATTGGCGGATACTGGATATCGATTGGCCTCCAGCGATCGATTTTATGGAGAGTATCTATAACCACATTGGCGAGGGAATCCTGCACCAGAACCGTCCGGTCATCTGGTCGGTTGTAGACAAAACCATGACCGAATACACCGACGCCGTTCAAAACGTAAATGGCGATCGAAAGTTAAATGACTTTTACCGCTTTGCCGTTATTATAAATGCAACTATCTCCAATGCTGTAAAACTCTTAAGTGTCAATATTTCAGATGAATCGGGAAACGTCTGGAATCTGCTTTCTGATAAGACTCCCTGTGAAGTTTTAAATACTCATGATCAGCTCACCACCACTCCCTTGACCTCTGATCAGATCATTGAAGCGCGGCGCATCCTGCTCAATTTGCTCGAAGAGCGTTATCTCGGAATATTGCGGGATACTCGCCATGAAAACAATATTGTTGCAGGTACCCTTCCTCGCCTGTTTTGAAAAATTAACCAAGTGATGCTGGACGGAAACATGATGAATTCCAATTACTACACCTTAAGTCCGGAAGTAAATCTTGTAGTTAAGCCACTAGGATTCAATCGAAGATTCAGGGCAATTCCTTCACTGGAAAAACATATTCATTACTGGGGATTACTGGATGTCGATTGGGCACCGGCCATAACTTATATGGAACGTGTCTACAATCATATTGGCGAGGGTATCCTGCACCAGAACAGGCCGGTTATATGGTCAGTTATCGACAAGACCATGTATGAATACACAGCAGCTATTCAAAATGTAAATGGCGACGGAAAACTTAATAACTATTACCGCCTTGCAATTATTATCAATACGATCATATCCAGTACTGTAAAACTTCTGAGCGTGACTCTTTCAGACAACTCCGGCCATTCATGGAATCTCTTGTCAGACAGGACTGCCTGTGAAGTGCTCAACAGTAACGATCCCCTGACCGCAACACCGCTGACTAGAGATGAAATCACGGCGGCCCGTCGCCTTTTGCTGGGCCTGCTGCATGAGCGCTATCTTGGAATACTGACGGATGCAAAGTATGAAGACTCCATTGTGGCTGACACTCTTCCTCGTCGCTATTGAGCTGTTGCTGGTTACGGTCTTTATTCCGGGCAACTGGACCGAACGGGTGATTCGGGAGGAGTCGGCCATGGTGCGTAGCCACCTGGGCGAGGAATCGCAGGCCTACGTCAACACCAAGGCCATGAACTGGTACAAGGGCGCCGTGTTTGAAACCGGCGTCTATCCGGCGCTGCATCGCCTGATGATACCCAGTGCCGAGGAAGCCGCTCGCAGCCGGGGCATGGAGCGCATGGGCGATTTTCTCTTCTCGTGGATGGAAGACCGCCTCGATGCGCTGATGCACATGGTCTACCAGATCTGCGCGCGGCTGGCGCTGTTGTCGATCTGGCTCCCCTATATGGCGCTGCTGCTGATCCCGGCCATCTGGGACGGGTTCATGCGGCGCAGGGTCAAGCAGACCAACTACGATTATGCCTCTCCCGTCTGGAACCGCTACGGCATGCTCAGTGCCTCGGTTGCCGCGCAGGCGGTGCTGATTGCCTTTATCAGTCCCATTGCCATCAACCCGGCCATCCTGCCAATCGTGATGATGTTTGTGTGCGTGATGATGGGTGTGTTTGTAGGCAACCTGCAAAAGCAGATTTGAACGGTTAACACCTCTTTTTCTGCCTCCAGTTGAAATTATTTGACCCCTATTGTGCTACTCCCTACCCGCGCGGGTAGGGAGTACGCCGATGGAACCTCTATCACTTACCTCACAATAAGCCCTGACCTGGTAACAGACTGAGGGCTCTACCTGTGAAAGCCATAAACATCCCCACGCGTTGTGATGATCCGCTTCATGTTCTGATCTGGAGTCTTGATGAGCTGGTTCCGATAGGGGTCGGTCTGCTCTTTGGCATGGCCATCGGCAAGGCACTCCTGTGCGGCGCAATTGGTTATGCCGTGACGTTTCTCTACCAGAAGTACAAGGATGGTCATGCCGATGGCTACCTCATCCATGTGGGCTACTGGCTGGGCATCCTGCCATCTCGCTCTACCACCTTGCCGAACCCCTACGCGCGTCGGTGGCTGCCATGAAAATAGGACACATGCTGAACAAGTGGAACTGGGCGCTCCTGGAAAACAAGTACTCCCGCTACGCCGTTGTGGGGCTGGTTGCCTGTCTTGCGATAACACTGGGCATGCTGGTGTTCAAAAAGCCGGTCGTGATCCTTCAGCCCTACACCCTCAAGCAGGAGGCCTTTGTTACCGCTGACGAGGCCGGGCAGTCCTATCACGAGGCGTGGGGCATGTTTCTCTCGCTGCTGATGGGCAACATCACCCCCGGCAACGTGCAGTTTGTGCGTGAGCGCCTTGAGCCGCTGCTGTCGCCCCGGATCTTTCAGGAGGCCATGGAAGCGATCCAGTCTCAGGCCGAGATCATCAGAAAGGACCGCATCAGCATGACCTTCGAGCCACGCAACGTGGTGTTCGAGCGCGCCTCCGGCAAGGTCTTTGTGTTTGGCAACAGCTCGGTCATCAGCCCCAACGGCGAGACCCGTCGTGACCGCCGTACCTACGAGTTCAGGATCAAGATCGACAACTACCTGCCTGTCGTCACGTTCATGACGACCTATGCCGACCGTCCCCACACGCTTGATGTGCTGGAAAAGCAGAGCAAGGCCGCCGAGCGTGCGGCTGAGCGCGCCAGCAAAGCCGGTAAATAGAGGAGCCACCTGTGAAACCCATCCCTTTCATGACAGCGCTGGCCCTTGCCCTGGTCAGCATGCAGCAGACGCAGGCAGCCGGTATCGATATTCCGGTTATCCCCGCCAACCACGCCGAGGGGGGCGGCCCGGCCATTTCCGTACAGGCGCCGGTGCATCCGTCCTCGGTTCGCAGCACAACCCCCGAGATTCCCTCGGTCAGCCGCAGCGTAATGACCGAAGGCGTACCGCGGCCCATCACGCTGTCGCAGGCGCGTAGCGGCCAGACCCCTACCAATCCCGCCAGCATGGAGCTGAACCATGCCTCGCATATCCGGCTCAAGTCCGGTGAAAACGTGCTGGTGCCCATCGCTCGCTACCAGCTCAACCGGATAGTGACGCCTTTTGGCAAACCCGAGGTCAAGACCACCTCCAGTGCCACGACCGAGATTCTTAACAATATCGTCTACGTGGCCTCCTCGGATGAAGCACCGGTGACCCTGTTTATCAACGACAAGGGCAATCCCGGTGTTGCCCTGTCCATTACGCTGATCCCGCAAACCATCCCGGCGCGTGAGGTCTCCTTTGAGCTGGATGAGCAGGGTCTTTCCGGCATGCGCCTGCCGCAGGCCAGCGAAGAGGCCGAGAAGTGGGAGACCAGCCAGCCCTATGTCGCCACGATCAAGGAGGTCATGCGCGACCTGGCGCTGGGGCAGACGCCTAGTGGCTATTCCATGAAGCCGGTGGGAAACAACACCTATGACCTGCCGCGCTGCGTACAGAATGGACTGGCCTTCGACTTCTCCCGTGGCCAGCAGATGCTGGGGCATAACCTCAAGGTCTTTATCGGGGTAGCCAAGAACACCTCCTCACAGCCGGTCGAGTTCAAGGAAGCGGCGTGTGGCAACTGGGATGTGGCGGCCGTCGCGGCCTATCCACGCAACATCCTGACCCCGCAGGAGCGCACCGAAGTGTTCGTGATCATGCGTAATGCGCCGGATCGCACGCGTACCACGCCACGGCCATCGCTGCTTTCCGGAGGGCAGTAAGTATGAATACGCTCACTACGGTTAAAGCGCGCTGGGATAACGTGAATCCCAGATATCGACGCATAGTTATGGTTGGTGCAGGCGTGCTCGTCATGGGGGTGGTGATATCCATCTTTGCCGGGGAAGGCGAGCGCACTCCCAAGAACACCGTACCGGACAAGCCTGTCACGACTGGCCTTACCGACCAGAACCTCAAGGACATCACCCTCGACTCGCTGGTGGCGCAGCTGCAGAAGTTTGACAAGGACAAGGACGACCTGTCGCGCAAGCTGGACGTGCTCTCGCGCGAAATGGAAGCCAGCAACCGCCCCGGCCTGATTGATGAAAAGATCAAGGCGGCGGTAGGCGGGCTTCAGTCACAGGTGGACGAAATCCGCAGCAGTGGCGTTGGCGGGGCTGCCCCAAACTACTTTGCACAGGCACCGGGGGAATCCTCTGGTCAGGAGTCCAGAAAAAGCACCAGCCGCGAGCGCTATGTGCCTGAACGCAGCAAGGCCGATCCTAATCCTGTCCGTGAAGCCTTTAGCCGCAATCCGGCTGTAGCCACCGGACCGGACAGGCAGGGGCCGGAGATTCGCAGCACCGGTCGTGGCGAGCGCCAGCAGAAAGCACCCGAACCCATGCAGATCCGGACCTATCAGGAAAAGGAGGACGACGCGGCCAAGCCCAAGGCAGCCGATGAGGAATCGGTGTATCTGCCACCCGCCTCAATCGTGACCGTGGCGCTGATCAACGGCATGGACGCCCCGACGTCACAGGGCGCACGGCGCGATCCCTTCCCGGCCATGGTGCGGGTGCAGTACGACGCCATCCTGCCCAACCGGTTCAAGGCCGACATCCGGGACTGTCACGCCATTATCAGCGGCTTTGGCGACCTGTCTTCCGAGCGCGCGTACCTTCGCGGCGAGCGGATCTCCTGTGTGCGCAACGATGGCCAGGTGGTAGAGGCTGCGCTGGATGCCTATGCAGTCGGGGAGGATGGCAAGGCCGGTATCCGTGGCCGTCTGGTCTCCAAGCAGGGCGCGATTGTGGCGCGCTCACTGCTGGCCGGTGTGGCGTCTGGTGCGGCCGAAGCCTTTAACGTTAGCCCCATCCCGGTACTGCAAACCGGAAACGTGGGCTCAACCAAGCAGTACCAGCAGAACTACTCCCCCGACATGGCGCAGGGCGCGGCCGCCAGTGGCGCATCCAGTGCGCTTGAGCGTATTGCCCAGTTCTACATCGACATGGCGGAAAACATCTTTCCGGTCATCGAGGTGGATGCGGGCCGCCAGATCGAGCTGGTGCTGAGCAAAGGGGCGGAACTCAAGTTCTCGCAGGTCAAGAAGCGTAACCCACGTGAGCGTCGCTAGTACCGTTTATCGGGAAAGGCCCTAAAACAGCCAAAATTCCTAAAGAAATTTCACTTAAGTGCCCGCGCGGGTAGGCACTACGAGGATGGGTACCGAAATGATCAAGTTAGCATTCGTTCCAGTTGCGGTGATGACAGCGTTCCTGAGCGGTTGCTCATGGATGCAGGTAGGCGAGAACGACTACAGCTGTCCGGGTATGCCGGGCGATGCGTTGTGCAAGTCGAGTCGCGATATCTACAGCGCGACCGACGATGGAAATGTGCCCTTGCCCATGGACCCGTCAGGGGAGGGCAGGGAAGGCAAACATGAAGGACACGCAGAAAGCCGGGAGCAAAAACTCTCCGGCCGCAGCGAGAACCCGCAGGACGTGGTGAGCACCTTTGTGTCACCACGTCTGCCGGATCAGCCGGTTCCGGTACGAACCCCCGCACAGGTCATGCGGGTCTGGCTCGCACCCTGGGAAGACGACACCGGTGATCTGGTGGTGAGTGGATATATCTACACGGAGATTCAGCCGCGTAGATGGGTTATTGGCGAAGAGGCGCCGACAGCCGCCCCGAGGCTCAAGGCACTCTCGCCGGTAAGCAGTGGGAGCAACACCAGCAGTACCAACAGTACCAGCAGTCACGGTACCGAACAAAAACCGGGGATCTCGAACGAAACTAAACGTACGGAGCGATTGCAATGACCAAGAACTTCCAGCTGGTTGATGTAGTAAGCGCATTGAAAGCCAAGGCCACTCAGGTACGCAGCAAAGTATCAGGGCGAGCACTGAGCACCGCTGCGGTCATGGGAGCCATGGGCGCGATGATGGTTGTACCGGAAGCGGCCATGGCCGGTACGGGCGGTGCCGAATTTGATGAGGTGTGGCAAACGCTGGTGGACTGGACGCAGGGAACGCTGGGCCGGATCATTGCCATCGGTATCATCCTGGTCGGTGCGTGCGTTGGCGTTGTTCGCCAGTCGCTGATGACCTTTGCCGTGGGCCTTGCCATGGGCATGGGCCTGTACAACGCGCCTACGGTCGTGGAATCGATCATGGGCTCCACCCTCTCGCACATCGCGGCCATGCCGGCCACCATGCAGTTCATCTCCAACGGACTGAGCCTGTTCTAACCCTCCCTTTAACGCCCTCTCCTTTAAGCGGTAGCCCTGGAGCTACCGCTTTTTGTTTGTGGCTCTTTATGACCACTAACACTTGCATCCCTGAAAACCCGTGAGACGTTGGTAGTACACCCCTTGAGATGCGCGAGGACACGTCCATGCAAACCGCTACTGCATTACACCTTTCTGATCAGATCTGGCTGGCCCAGTACCACTTGAACCTTCAGACCTGGAGTGCCTTCTTTCTGGCGCGTCTTCGTGGGCTGGATTCGATACGGCTGCGGGTACTGGCAGGGCAGGTACCGGTCTATGAGGCGGGCCGTTATATCGATGCCTTCGACCTGTATCACGCCATTGAAAAGCGTGCCCGCTCTTCGCAGATTGCCGAGCAGTGGGAATACGAGGTGGCCTGTGAGGTGCATCGGGTTGCTGAAGGAATGTCGGCCTCGGATGCCGAAGTACTCCTGTATGCAGCAGGGCTCAATGGCGTCTCGCTCGATGAGCTGGTTCGTAGCGCTGGGGCTTCAACTCCACAGCGTAGATAATTCTTCCAAATACATATATCAGTCCTCTAGAAAAAATCACTTCTATGCATCGCCTGGAGAACGATTTATTAATCCCAATAAAAACAGATACTTACGTCTGATAATGTCCTTTATCAAATGCTCTTTTCGGCTATTCTGAGGCAAAGGGTCGTTTGGGCTCTTGTATGAAAATTTCTAATCAGAAAGACGAGATCAATAGATTCCATGTTACCCGGCCTGCTTTCCACCTCATCACTGCCTCCGTTGCCAGCACTCATCGATGAGGCGGGGGATCGCGCGCAACTTCGCTTCCTGGAATTCTTTACCTCGAATATCCGTAATCCAAATACTCGACGCGCGTATGGGCGAGCAGTAGCGGATTTTCTGCAGTGGTGCCAGGAGGTCGGAGTCGGGTCTATTACCCAGGTGCAGCCGCTACACGTGGCAGCCTGGATCGAGTTGCTTTCACAACAGGTGTCGGCACCCACGGTCAAGCAACGCCTGGCGGCACTCAAGCATCTCTTTGACTGGCTGGTAACAGGACAGGTAATTCCTACGAATCCCGCGGCCTCGGTGCGCGGGCCACGGCACACGGCGCGTCAGGGCAAGACGCCTGTGTTAGACGCCACGGAAGCGCGGCAGCTATTGGACAGCATCGATATCAGTACACCGGCCGGGCTCAGAGACCGCGCCCTGATTGGGCTGATGGTGTTTTCCTTTGCCCGTATCGGCGCCGCGCTGGCGATGAAGGTGGAAGACCTCTATATCCAGAACCGCCGGCTGTGGGTGCGGCTGAAAGAGAAGGGCGGCAAACGCCATGAGATGCCATGCCATCACTCCCTGGAGGAGTACCTGCACGCCTATCTAGACCAGACCGGTATCGGTAATGACCCTAAAGGGCCACTTTTTCGAACTATAAAGCGTGGAACTGATCAGCTCAGCAACACGCCGCTGCATCAGTCCAATGCCCATGCCATGGTACGCCGGCGGGCCAAGGCCGCAGGGATCGGTACTCAGATCGGCAATCATACTTTCCGAGCCACGGGAATTACGGCATATCTCAAAAATGGGGGCACGATTGAGATCGCCGCGGCCATGGCTAATCATTCATCTACCAAGACAACTCAGCTGTACGACCGACGCCGGGATGAGATTAGCCTTGGCGAAGTGGAGCGCATTCATATTTAGTTAGCAAGGCTAGCTATAGTTTTTCAAATTATCTTTAAAGAATACGTGTCCGTGGACGATACATTCCCTTATTAGGTGAGCCTTAGCTTCAGTCAGATGCGGTTGTCGCCAGGAAGAGTATGGTAATGGAAGATGTACACGGAAACTATAAAATCAAGGTTTTAAGCAAGATAGGCCAAGGGGGATTTGGTTATGTTGAGCATATAGAGCTTTACAATGTAGCTGGGCATAAGTGCGGAAACTACGCAAGAAAGTTGCTTTCTCCTGAGCTAAATGATGAATTTAGACGCAGATTTGCACGCGAAGTAACCTACCAAGCCTCATGCGTTCACAACAATATAGTTCATATTTATCTGTGCAATTTAAGAGCTGAGCAACCTTGGTTTGTCATGAATTTAGCTGAAGGAGACTTACTTAAAGATCTGGAAGCGGGAAATCTTAGCTTTACCGAAAAATCTGATATTTTAAGAATGATATTTAACGGAGTGGCTTATATCCATTCACGAGGTTTCTTACATCGAGATATAAAACCAAATAATGTCTTAAGATTTAATAAAAGTGTTTACAGAGTATCTGATTTTGGCCTAGTTAAGAATCTAGACAAGGACGCTGAATCTGAAGTGCTCACTAAAATTGCATCGGCAATGGGGACTACACGATATATGGCTCCTGAGGTCCTTTACGCAGGAGATTATTCTAAGCAAACAGATATCTTTGCGCTCGGACTACTAATTGAAGATCTTAACCTAGTAGAAGCGCCTGGAATCCAGCGAGTCATAGACAAAAGCACTGCTCGCAGGCCACTTGATCGGTATGCCGAAGTTAGTGATATGTTAAAGGATTTAAACTTAGCTCTTGAGGGAAAGGGAAAATGATAAAACTTATAGGCTGTGGAGCGTTCTCCTATCCCAAAACCTTTGATAGAGATAATCAAGACTCATTTTTAACTCCTCGCAGCATTGGTAATGGATTTTTACTAGCAGTAGCAGACGGTGTTGGAGCTTATTTTGGAGCGGATAAAGCATCCAAAATAGCGATTGATGTTTTAGCTAAAACTCAAGTTTTGGATGGGAAAATCGATGTAGAAAACACATTTAAGGCTATAAGGTCTGAAATAGCAAAGCTTTCAGTCACGAACGAATCATTTAAAGATGCAGCTACAACCTTAACCTTTTGCTATGCCAGCGAGAAAGGCTTTCAAATAGGGCATGTTGGTGACTGCCGTATATATGTAAGGAAAAATGACAAGCTAATCCAGCTCACCAAAGATCATACACAGCACCAAAAGCTTCTTGATGAAGGTATTTATAGAGCATCAGAACTTAAAAAGTTATCGGGGAAAAGCACTCTTTTTACCGCCCTGTCTAAAAATATAGAACTCCATTCTCAAGAAATTTATATACCGTACCATGACATCACTAGCGAGAAACATATAGATTTATTTATAATGTCAGATGGTGCTCATCATTTTTGGGAAAAGAGACCACGATTTTTATTAAATACTTTAAGTGATCCCAGCAGCTTTGCGTCAAGTCTACATCGAAGAATTAAGAGGTTCCAGCCAATAGATGATTATACCTTAGTTGCAGCTAAGTTTAGATTCTGCTCCGACAGAGCGGACTATACGGACTTTCAGGCAGCACCTAAATAAATATATGAATCTTTAGGCCTATGAATATCAAATAAATATTCTATGCACCTTAGATTTTTAGCGTCTGCGATTAACACCGCTACGACTAGGTCCTATCGCCCAGATGATTGCTGGTCATATTTTATGGGTGCACGAGTTATGCAGATAAATATTGACCGAAATTCCAAATGCTCCATCGTCACGCTTCAGACCTAGAGAAAACTGCCTTAGTTATGCTGCAAACAAGAAACTTCTTTGCAAGGAACAAAGACAGAATTTTTATTATCTTCACATTAGAGCTTTTCCGCACACTAAAACCCACAAACTAAAGAGGGAAAGCTTAATGCGATACATATTTATTGAAGGACTTCTAGGAAGAAGATATATAGCATCTAGAGTTCTTAAAAGAGACGATGGATCATCCAAACAAGGACATAAATGTCTTATAGACCAGCTAGGTAGCTAGCTACTAAAGCTGAGTGTTTTATTTTTCCTTCAGTAGCTGTAACTGTCTTTGTTGTCCGCTCAACACTTACCTCTAATGTATAGTTTTCACTATATGGTCGGTTTCTAAAAACATCGACTAGCTTGGTCGCGAAGCTTTGTGCCAAAACTTCACTATCCAAGTACAGAATTTTGTAAGTGAGTCGTCCGGAGGGAGATACGTAAAGACCTTTAACTATATCCTCGTCTTCATAACCCTCTTGTTGGAGATTTTTCGGTATAAATTTATGTAGAGCTTCTACCTTTATAGTTGCATACTCAACTACTGCTCTATTCGGAAAGTCTCCAGCTTTACGCAAATCACCCATCAGAAAAATCCTCAAATTCCTCACAGTACTGAAGAAGCAATGTAACTTTTCAACCGCCGATAAGTATAACCTTAAGAATCGACGCACATGTACGGTCCAGATTCACGGTTGACGCACAGCAGCCAGCTAAACGGCTATTCGTCCTTTAATCCTCTCAAGCATGGCAACCATAACTAATCTAAGGTGCCACTCCAACCACTACCGCTTCTTCAGTAACGTTTACTAATTGGCTTTGTGATTTCCTGCCTCACTCCATAAACCAATTACATTGAATTCGAACGTACAGCGGTTAGCGAAGTCTTTACCTAGGAACATGCCTAAGGCTCGCTAGAATTGGCTTTTCTCAGTTATTAATCTTTGAACTAAATATCGATAGCACGCTTTGCTACGAGCGGTTCAATGTCAAGAGGTCTGTGGTAGAATTTCACCAACTGAGGTGATCATATGAACGAAAAATCTAAACCCCGTAAACCAACTGCCAAAGGTCAGCCTCTATTTAGGGACGCTGGAAGCGGTCGCTTTGTGACGCTCGCATTTTTCGGTGATACCGCTCATTATGAGAAAACTGAAAAGATTTCTTCAGGCAATGTTTCTGTGAAAACGTACGATCGTATTCGTAGCCGTGTGGTAAAGCCAAGGAACGCATCCGGTCGCGCAGAAAAACTATCCTTGGCATCTATGCAGAAGCAGCTTCAGGAGCTTCGCCAGCAAATGGAGGCCATCCTTGAGCATGAGGCCGAGCGTGCTCAGGAAGCCGTCGTGGTTGACTTAGTAGATCTCGAAGGCCTGACCGTCATGAAATCTGATGTCGTCAGCGACATGTTAGATAATCCACCTCCTGCAAATGCCAAATTACAGGCTCTTCTCGCGCTGCGATAAGGATGGGGAGGCATGGATTTTATCACCATTCCTTACGATCGATCGGTAGATCGTAGATCCTTTGACTGCGGTCTACATCCTGCTCTTAATACCTATATCGCACAGCAGGCTACTCAGGACGAGAAGCGAAACGTTTCCCGAACGTTCATGCTGATCGAGGGCGGCACGCTGATCGGCTACTACACTTTAGCCAACGCTTCGGTGGTAGAGTCCGATCTCAACGAAGAGCAGATGAAGAAGATGCCCCGGTATCCGATGCCGGCAGTGCTTTTAAGTCGGCTGGCCGTTGAAAAAAGCCAGCAGGGTAAAGGAGTCGGCAAGCGATTAATTAGCGACTTCTTTCGCCGCGTGTACGCGATTTCCAAGCACTCCGGTGTTGCCTTTGTGATTGTCGATGCAAAAGACAAGGACGCTGCCAGCTACTATAAAAGCTTGGGTTTCGTAGAAACAAACACATCGCCTCTTCGTCTAGCTCTGTCGACTGGAACTCTGATTCAGGCCTACAAAGCTTAGTAAACAAAGGAAGCCATGTAGGCCGAAGCCCAAGCAGAATGTGCGGTATGGTTAATCAATGGCAATCGGCCGGCCAGTCGAAATCTTGCTGGAGAAGCTCAGCTCACGAAACGGAAAACTTGCACGTTAAGCTCCTTCCGATGTTTTCAACGATCTGAACTTGCTTGATATCTCAGCGACTATAGGTCTAGTTGAGCCAGATTTACCATAATGTCCGTTGCGCGTAGCGTACGTCGGAGGCAGGTTGCCCAGCCTTAACGATCAGGCTCAGAAACCTTATTCTAAGCGCTGTTAAACGCTTATGTGGGTTGAAGCTCTGTTTTGCAAAATGGGCAGAGCCAGGCAAGAGTGTCACTTTCAGGATGAAGCGTGTAATGACATGGCCTCATCTCGCCGCATTCCTCGCATTCGACACGACGAACAAGGGCATCCTCTTCATCGGGCAACACAGACACAAAGACCTCCACCTAATGTGTTTTGTTAAAAGACGATTATAAGGAGGCTACCTATAGCAGCCTCCTGTCGTCTTAAAAGCTCGAAACACCACTAGCGCTTGGTGCGATCGGTAAGGTCGGTATCTGAGTCATGAGTACCGCTCAGGTGCGAGCGAGTACCATTCTTCTCGATATCCACATCAGTACGACGTACGGTATCGCGTACCGTTTCGGTGTGCTGTGTGGTTTCCTTGCCCACTACCACTTCTTCAACGACTCGTGCAGTCTTGGCCACAACAGCTTCTTCAGCGGTTTCCTGAATCTCAACCGTACCCTCACGGAATGCAGACACGTCATCGGTTGAGACCGGACGATCTACCGGGCGACGCTCGATAACTGCATGCTCCTCACGCAGGTTTACGGTTTCCTCAACGGGACGTTCGGTCATACGAGATACCACACGCACTCGTCCCAGGTGATTCTCTCGCTTACCTACTTTCAGGTCTTCTTCCATCACTGGAATAGCGGTTGTTTCAGCCGGCATCTGATTGGCCAGAGGGGTAGCGTTTACGCCCATGGTAGCTGTAGTGGTTGAGGTGGCTGTTGGTGCCATGGTGGCATCACTGGTGACTGCGCTATCGCCCATGGTATTGGTGTAGGCCGTTGCGCCCTGGCTGGTCCAGGTAGCGCTGCGCTCATCGATATCGATTGCACCGTTACGCTCGAGGATGTCTTCGACTACCGGGACCTGAGCGTCATCATTAACGGTCACAGTTACTACGGTAGAACCTCGACGAACTGCTTCGGTGTAGGTATCCCGATAGCCTTTGTGCTCGGTGTCATCATCACTAAAGAGTGAGCGGAAAAAATGGCCCACTTTTTCAGAGACCGAGCCATCATGGGTATCGGTGTGGGAAGCGTCTGTGCGCATGGACGTATCGGTTGTGCCATCTATCACGCCGGTTTCGTTGGCAGCGGCAATCTGAATGTTGGTCTGGGAAACGCCCTTGGCCAGGAGTTCGCGTTTAACCAGTTCAGCTTCGTTATAGCGATCAAACGCGGCTACTAGAGTATGTTGCATAGGTCACCTCTGTGTGCTCTTCAACAGCCTTGGCTGTGATAGGTTTAAGTGGTGTGCTTTGCACCACGCCTGGTATCTGGCATCCAAGCTAGTCAGTCTTTAAGCGCAACGGATCTGATGTCATCGGGCTGTCCAGATGCGCTGGCTGGCATCATTGCCACTATAGGTCTGGAGTCGGGGCTTGCCGCTTTAGTTCAGAGAAACCTACAAGCGGCAGGGCTTTCCCATGGCAGACCTTGGCTTGGTTCAAAGTCTTATCTGAAAGGTTGCATTCAGCGGAAACCTAGCAGGCTAGCAATACTCACAGTCGTGAACGGTGCTTGCCAAGCGTGGAGCGCTACCCTAGCCAAGACGTCGCGGACTTCCTCTTTTTAAGGCTTCTTCATGATCAAGCACGCCTATGAACGCAAGATCACTATTACCCTGACAGCTGATACACCGGAAGAGCTGGATAGGATGTTTAAGCAGGCAGCCCAGATGATCAGCCAAGGTAAAAAAGAGGGTGGTCGGGAAGGTCCCAGCAGCAATGTTCAGTTCCTGGTAGACACGGTCTTCAATGAGGGTATCCGGGATATCAAGCAGGAACTCACTGTGATTCTGCATCGTGACCCGAGTCATGAGGAGATCCAGTTTGCTGAGGTCCAGATGCCCCGGTATCACATGAACCAATCAGTGATCGTGGCTACTTCTACCGGGACAGGGATTACTGATGGCAAGATCATTGGCCTGACATTGGGTAAAACAGCAGACGCGCTTTACTGGAGCTATAACGTGACTGATGAGATCCAGCCCGAATGGGTACATGAAGCAGAGCTTGAGGCTGTGTCAAAACCCACCTCTGCTCTTTCATAGCAACCATAAGGCAAGCTTGTCACGCGATACTTATAAGCATATGGATAGTATCAGGCCCACTGGTGACCAACGGTCGAAACCCAGTCAATGGCGAGGCGGTCTTTCTTATGGGAGCAATGGATATTGCTTTTCTTGTGTGTAACTGCCGCAGGTCCTCCATTACTCCCAGCCTGCGGCAGTCCTTTTTAACTTAAAAGCCCTGCTCCAAGCATCAAGAGGTAGCCCATGGCGACAATTAACAATTGCCCTTCATGCGGGACCTCTGACCTCGCACGTATGTATACCCTTCGCCTTTTGTATTGTCCCGACTGCAACCTCTCGTTTGTATGGGCCACGTATAGCTGACCTCGCCAACGCATGCCTTTTCTTTCACGGCACTCCTGGTTCCTGGCGTCAGCTCAGGCCAGACTGGCCTGCTCCTGTAAGCGACGAGATGCTTTGATCGTTATTATTAGGGACTTAGAAGAAAGGGGCATGAACTCACGCAGTGCACGTGGAACACTTCAGGCTGTAAATGAGCATATAGAGATTCAGAGCTATCATCTGGACACGTTACTGAGGGCTAGTAGGGCAAGTTCTTCCGATTAATTCCAAACCTTAATCACCATAGTGTGCATGTAACATTTTAATGTAGCCATTAGGATATACCTCAGCGACCACACCAAAAATGGGCTTCCCGTCAGACTCGATAAATAGGTAGACTGGTCTACCTATTTACGGCTGAGACCATTGCCTAAATGACTCAATCAACGTTGGGCTCTGTTAAGGAGCGGCTTCTTATTGCTGCGTCTGTACTGTTTTACAACGATGGAATTGGCGCAACGGGTGTTGACTCCATCATCAAGAGAGCTGGCGTAGCCAAGATGAGTTTCTACAACAACTTTGCTTCTAAAGCAGAGCTTGTGTCGGTCTTTCTGGAGCGCAGGCATGCTGAGTGGCTCGCCTTGTATGATGAGAGAGTCCAGCGAGCCAAGACGGCTAAAGAGCGCGTTCTGTCGATATTTGATGCCTACGCCGACCATGCCAATTGTGACTACGAACGCGGATTTCGCGGTTGTGGTCTTTTAAATGCTGCGGCTGAGCTTCCTGTTGGAGATCCCGGTCGTAATGCGGTTCGACGCCATAAGGAAGAAGTCGAGGGGCTATTGGCCAAGCACCTGAGTGAGTTGCTACTGGACCAACCCGAAACCGTTAAGCAATTAGCTGCACACCTGGCCTTTCTTCTAGAGGGATCTATGTCCCGTGCAGGTCTCGAAGGTAATGATTCTCGAGTCCAGCATGCTCGTCAGATCGCAGCCCTCCTTCTGGAGGCCCAATGAGTACTCCGGCCAATACGGCAATCAAAGGAGAAGGTTTTGGAGTTTTCTGCGTGCTCGGTGCAGCAGTACTGTGGGGCACAACAGGAACTGCAGCCACTTTTGCACCTGAAGTCAGTCCGCTGGCTATCGGTGCAGCTGCTATGGGGCTTGGTGGCCTACTTCAAACCCTGATGGCTCTAGTGCAGATAAGAAATGATCGCTCCCGCCTACTGGACCATTGGATCTACGTTCTTATCGGCGCAGTGGCAGTCGCGATTTATCCTCTGGCTTTTTACACATCAATGCACATGGCAGGTGTCACCGTTGGCACAGTTATCACTATTGGAGCAGCACCGCTTTTGTCAGCGGTCATTGAACGAGTATTTGATTCAAAGCCACTGACGCAGCGTTGGATGGTAGGCACCTGCCTGGGCATTATCGGGGCGATTATGCTGTGCATCGCAAAATCTAAAGGCCATACCGACTCCGCTGTAAACGCGTCAGCATTCGAAAGTGTAGTAGGCGTATTTCTGGGCTTGCTTGCGGCTGCAACCTATGCCCTGTATTCCTGGACGGCTCACAGGCTGATGCGACACAACATTGCCTCCAGTGCTGCAATGGGAGCTACTTTTGGCATAGGTGGGCTTCTCCTGATGCCTGTATTACTTATGACAGGCAGTACGCTGCTAGCGACCTGGACCAATGCTGCTGTAGGCGTGTATATGGTTTTGGTCCCCATGTTTTTAGGTTATGTCCTGTTTGGCCTGGGCCTCGCCAGAATACCTGCCAGTATGGCTACAACCCTATCCCTGATCGAACCGGTTGTTGCAGCCGTTCTGGCTGTAATTATCGTTGGCGAGCGTCTGCCTGTGCTTGGCTGGTTAGGCGTTGCGCTAATTATTGCCTGTCTTTATGTACTGACCAGTCGTACAGAGACAGTGCAAAAGCAAAGTCACCCACAAAACTCGTTCAATAAGGGTTAAGCATGCAAGTCACACGGAGCATTAACACGGTTGAAGTTCATACCGGCGGTGAGCCATTTCGCATCATAACGTCAGGCCTGCCTCGCCTTTCAGGCAGAACTATCGTTGAGCGTCGGGCCTGGGTACGCGAGCATGCTGACGATATCCGCAAAGCACTTATGTTTGAACCAAGGGGCCATGCTGATATGTATGGCGGTTACCTGACCGAGCCGGTCTCCCCTGGAGCAGACTTCGGCATTATTTTTCTTCACAACGAGGGCTACAGCGACCATTGCGGGCATGGTGTTATCGCCTTGGCAACCGCTGCAGTAGAGCTGGGCTGGGTGGAGCGTACAAGCCCCGAAACCCGAGTAGGCATTGATGCACCCTGTGGCTTCATTGAAGCGTTCGTCAAATGGGATGGGCTGCATGCAAATGGCGTTCGCTTTATCAATGTGCCCTCATTCATTTTCAAGCGTGATGTTACAGTCGAGACGCCTACGTTTGGGGCTGTCACAGGTGATATTGCTTATGGAGGGGCTTTTTACTTCTATACCAGCGGTCAACCCTATGGGCTTGAAATAAGGGAATCTTTAATCGAAGAATTGAAATCTTTTGGTGCAGAAGTCAAAGCGGCAGCCAACGCGGAATTTCCGGTAGTGCATCCAGAAATCCCAGAGATTAATCATATCTACGGGACGATTATTGACGGCCTACCACGGCATACTGGCTCGACTCAGGCCAACTGCTGTGTTTTTGCGGATAGAGAAGTCGATCGTTCTCCAACAGGGTCAGGAACAGGCGGACGTGTTGCTCAGCTATATCTAAAAGGTGAGCTTGGTCGTGATGATGTTCTGATCAATGAGTCGGTAATTGGCTCCGTATTCAGCGCGAGAGTGGTTAGTGAGACACAGGTGGGAAGCTATCCAGCCGTTATTCCAGAGGTATCAGGTAGCGCTTACATCTGTGGCTTTTGTAACTGGATTATCGACGATCGTGATCCACAGAAATACGGCTTTCTCGTTCGCTGATTGAAACCTATCTGCTGATTACCTAAGGGTTGTTCAAAAGGGTCTATTTAGAAAGCTGCATTGTCCCACAGCAATAGCTTTTCTTGTGTAGTCACTAGAGTATACCCCAGCGACTACATGTCAGGCAGGGGATGCCAGATATTCGGAAAGATACGAGAATGATTAGATGATCAGGATGAGTATCGCCTAGCTAAGCCAACCTTCAGCCTGGCCGGTAAAGATCATGGTTATCAGATCTTGAAACTGGCCTTGCTCAAGCCCGCCTGCATGCCAGATACCTTGAAGAATGGCCTGAAGCCTTAATAACGCGGTAGGGTCGGTATTGATAATTCCTGCCCGATGACTCTCTACAAGCTGTGCGAGGTAGCTTCCCTCCCCTAGGTAACCGTGGGCCTTCGCAAAAATCTGATCAATCTGGTGTTCACGGAATTCGGCGCTGTTCTGCTTATGAGGAGGGTTCATCAGATAGCCTTCAGCAGGTTTTTACTAGATAAGTCACAGCCATCTGAAAGAGAGGTTGCAATCGGGACAATGAAGCATGCTAAGGGTAGGCATGCATACGAGTTCGAAGGTGCCGCACTTAGGGCAGCAGCTTTTTATCGTCATTGTGGTATCTCTAGAAACCGGATTTGGGAAAAAGAGCTGCCGCAGGCTTGGGGTCGCGCTTGTACCTGCGGCAGCTTACACAAGAGTAAGCAATATCCATTGCTCCCGTAGAACTGACCTATATAGTCTCTAGAGGGTTGCGACCGTTTATCGGTACTTTGATAGAAAGGCTATTCCAACAATAGTTGACCAGTCATCGTCTTGTATCAGTAACCTATTTCCAGAATGGTAAATTAGCTACGCGGCCCGCTCTTCCTGGGCTACGTAGCTATTGCTCTATCTGGAAAAGATTAACTTGAGTGACCATTTCAATACTACGATGCAACGTGTTGCTCGTGAACTGTATCCGCTGCGCTGTAGATATGAGTTTTTAACGGAAAGCAGCATCTGCCTTTCGATATATCACGCAGTAGAAAGCATGTTGATTTACTCCTGCTCTCTTTCCTTCGACGATCTGAATGACTCAGGCCGTATAGATCATTTGATTCAGCAGATCCTTGTCCAGGCGGACCAAAGGCTGAGGATTAATCAAGACTAGACAGGCAGTATTAAAGTCTATGGTCTATGCTAACTGGCGAATTGCCAGATGATTGATAACTCGAAAGATTATGCCTTTGCGACGTCGTATAGAGCGCCTGGTTCAGGTGTTCAACAATACCTATGAAATCCAGGCCCACCCTATAAGCGACGATGAAACGTTGCTATGTATAAAGACGCGATCAGGTGAGACGCTGCTAACCCGAAACCTTAAGCCCAGCCATATTGCAAATAGCGCTCTCCTGGACCTGATCATTGCCGACTGCGAAAGGGAGATTAGGCAACACGAGACGGCTCAGGATTTGGCAGCCGTAAAGGCAGAGATCCGGAATACCCTGAAGGATTCTAATAAACAGGACTAAGGCCAGGTTCAGAGAATAGGGTGTAGTTCAAAATCAGTACTGTCATTAACTCGAGTAATGGTTAGTCCTGACACGATACCCACAGGCGTCCCGTTAATGAAGAGCTTGCCATCCAGAATCTCACCCGTGTTTAGGTCTCGATCCTTACCTTCGTAAAACAGCCCCTTATGAATTTCAGCAAACCTCACACCGTTATATCTGACCTCATAAGAGGCGTCAGGATTGAAAGCAATAGGTTCGTCCATTGTTCCCTCAGTGAGCTGAGATATCAGCATTGAAGAAGGCCAATCTACCTGCAAAACCATTTTCATCAAAGAAACGGCATTGGTAGCTTAACTATCACCACTGGTTATGCAAACCTGCCCAGAATGACAGCCACCTAGCTGTATTCATTAGGGTGTACCCCTGCGACTACACATAAAACGGGCCTTTCAGATGTAGCGATAAATAGGCAAAGCGACTTATACGACTACACCTCTAAATCGCTACATCTAATGACTACCCCAGCAATGGCATAGACTTCAGTTAAAAAGTTAAACACTGCAGGGTTTTGCAGGGTTTTCTTAAGGTTAAAAACGCCGCGTAGCCCCCGCCGTAGGCCGCATAGAGACCTATGCCGGGGTGCAGAAAAAGCGACCTGTTTAGCGCGCAGGCGTGGTGGGGGGACGACTGCGCGCGCCAAGTGCTGAGCTATAAGCGTTATTAGGTTTTTTACGTACGGCTGGACGGCAATGACCCTGTTAACCATCAGCTATCTGTACTTTATTTTTTCTATCAATGATTCATACGAGGCGCTGCTTAATGCCCCACAGTCACGCCAGACTTCTAAATGCTCCTGAACAGTAGAAGTCATTCCGGCAGGGTCCTTTGCCCAACGCTCAAAAAGAGCAGTTGTAATGTCTCGTAGTAGATAACCGTCACTAATAGGGGCTCGTGCAGGATCCAGTGCATCACCTACTGCCAACGCGATATAGCCTGCTTTTGGAGCACGTCTTAAAAGCACAGCTAACAAATCTTGTTGCCGGTCCGCCATAGGTAAGGGCATGTCTTTCACCAGATACTGCAGCTAGAAATGTTTACCCTGGGCTCAGTTTGAGACGTAAATAGCTGCCGCCGAAAACTTGATATCAATATGACTTACTACTTCTTACAAGCAACAAAAAACCCGCCGAAGCGGGTTCTTGTTGATCATACTCAACGTCCTGTCGAGCTGCCATCCAGGCGATGATCAATCATCCTTGATCTCGCTGAGCACATCCTGTGCTGCAGTTGATGGGTGTAGATTACAGGCTTTGCCGAAGATTCAACAGAGCAGCTTGCCGCTATGCTGTGTAAGCCTTTAGCTATCCGAGTGATCATCGCTTATAGGGGATCGACTTGGGACGGTTAATCTTTCTATAGCTTTAACTCCAGCCAATATCTTTGCTACGGCTGATGAGTTAGCCGACGCGCTCAATCGTTACAGAAATTTTAAGTATGGAAATTCATCGATGGGATTGTCGAGTTGATGGTGGATATAGGGCGCAGATATTTCGGTGACGGCACAGGGGCATCAGCGATGCCCCAATCCGCGCTAGACTTTCGGCTGGCAGATGTAGTTGCCGCTTCGCAGGAAGGTTTCATGCTTGTTGGGCGAGTAGACGCTCAAGGTGCCTTGCTCGTTGGCTGCGATGTGTTTCCAAGTGCCTTCTTCGAGTACCAGCTCCGCAAAGGATTCTCCCGTCTGGCTTACGTAGAGCGTTTCGCGGCCCCAGCGTGTCGAAAATAGGCTCACATCCTGCAGATGGGCGCAGGTATTGATACGGATATCCTTGGATTGAAGCTTCCACTCGTAGCCATATTTTTCGGACGTCATGACGTGGTCCGAGTAGAAGCACAACATCTTCTGGCCCATACGAGTGATAAGCGGCGCATCGTAGTTATCGTCTTCGCTGGCCCAAGTGCAGGTTCGCCAGCCTTTTCCGGCAACAAAGTAGCTGACAAAGGAGGACGCGTTGTTCTTCTTTTTCGACGTCGTGTAGAGCCAATCGTACTTACAGAACGCGAGCAGGGTGTTTCCGTTCGGTAATGACTGGAGGCTCTCCACCACGACGCCTTCTGGAAGGTTCGGCGTGTCTTCCCAGCGCTGCCACTGATTGTCGAGGTTCGCAGTGCAGAAGACAGCTATCTTGTCGTAGTTGCCGGTCTTGGTCGAATCGAAGATAAGGCCTTTTTCAGTGTAGGAGTATTCCTTTCTCTCCTTGAAGCGCCAGAGCCAGAGGCCGTTGAAATAGGATATTTCTTCGGTGCGGGTGAATTCGTAGCCAGGCACATCCGGGAAGTGGCTTTGTTTCCAGTTTTGCGCATCGCGGGAGTAATATAAGCCGTCGTTATAGCCCGCCATGGCGATCCACATGCCGTTCACAAAATCCAATTTGCTGATGCGCGGTGAGTCTTCGGAAGCGCTGAGGCGCACGGTGTGCCAGTGCTCACGGTCAAGGCTGCGATAGAACTGGTTGTCGTCGTCAACTATCAGCCAGGTGTTGCCATCGGTCTTGATGTACTGAATCTTCTCGGGATCGCAGGGCGGGTGCTCTACCTGGTGCCACTGAATACTGAACAGATGATCACGGCCGTCCTTTTCTATGACGACCGACTGTTTGGCCAGCTTTTCCTGCTGTAGCTGATCGAGCCGTTCGGCGTGCTGTTTTGCTTTGCGTTCAACCACCGATTCGTCGAATCGACCCTCCGCGAACAGATTGAGCTGGTTGGCAACATCGGTGCAGGCTTCGGAGAAGGAAGTGAGTGTGTCGTCCAACTGGCGTTCGAAGTGACTGAACTGGTCGTACCAATCCTCGTTCGTGGCGGAATTATCCAGCTCGAAATCAGCATAGTCGGACTCGTTCTTGAACGTAATTGAGGGCAGGCCCCATTGTGTCAGCACGCGATTACCCTGATTCAGCGTGCTTGAATGCCCAGAGATGAATTCATTGATCTTCTTGCGCATCTCGTTAAGCGAGGAGAGGCAGGAGCTGCGGCCAATCGTATACGCCGTGCCGCCCACTTTACTGCTAACCTTGCTCAGAAACGAGTCATCCCAAGCTTCCATAAAGTACGAATAATCCGAGGCTTTCATGGTTGCCTTTGTCAGGTCGAGCGAAAGACCCACTGCTTCAAAGCTGATCTTGTGCAATTGGGTACTCGTATCGGCGAACGCTTTCTCGAAGCGCAATTCGCGATAGCGCACGATGTTCTTCCAACCGTGAGTTTGCTGCTGCAGCTTCTCAGCAGCAGCGAGTACGTTTTCCTCGTCCTGCTCAGTGAGCACCGCCAGCACGCGGGGGAATTGCTCCTTGAACTGCACGGGCTTCAGCGCGTTCAGGATGCGCAGCACATGCGGCCCTTCGATGGCTTTCTGGCACAGCATCATCAGGTAGAAAGCGTCGAACAACCAAGTGTAGGTCTCGTTATCGCTCTTAAGCAGATCCTGCAAGACTGGAAGGTAGTCCTGCGCCTTGCGAGGATTGTCCGCCAGCGTTGCGATTTCACCTAGCACCTGCTGGCATCCAGCCTTGTGTGCCAGCAGCTCGAGAAACTCTCGACCCTGCCTGTTCAATGCCCCTGAGTTCTCGATGCACAGGGCGAGCAGCAATAGATAATTGTGTCGGGCTTCGCGGTCATCCGTGGTGTCAAAAAACGTGTGGACGTGGATGTCCGGCAAAGACGACACCAGCACCACCGTTTCGGCGTGGGCGTCTTCTACTGTCTCGTCGGGCAGCGTGTTCAAGCCGTGCTGTTCCTTGTAAACCTCCAGAGTCAGCAAGCTGCCCCCGATGATTTCCTCAATCAGGTCTCGCATTTTGTAGTGGGTGTAAAGACCGGAAAACGCCTTGCCAAAGAATCTGGAAATGATTCGTTCGCGTTTTTCATCAGTATCACAGACTTCACTGTCCGAGATCATATCGATGATGCGGTCATACTCGTCGGAGAGGTAATACAGCGAGTTGAATGCCAAGCCTGAGATGTTTTTCTGGATGAAGTAGGAGTCGGCGACATGCTCCTCAAACGACAGCTCGATGACGGCGCGATAGCGTTCGATGCTGGTGGCTTCGATTTGGTCGATCAAGTCAATTATGAAGCTCAGCAGCTCGACTTCTTCGTCGCAATCCACGTCCAGCTTTTCCAGCGTGACGATTAGGTGGTTAATGTCCTGCGTATTCAACATAACACCAGGGTGGCTGCGCATGAAGTCATATGCCAGTCTCAGCACCAGCAAGGCCTTAGGCATCGACTTAAATTGGCGCTTGTTAGCTTCGATGTTCAACGACCATTGGTGAAAATTGGCGTTATTCTCAACCCGAATCAGGCGGCGGTTGATCTTGTCGACCGCCTGGAAGAGGAATTCGCGGGTTTCGATGATGTATTCGTTCATCGTGCCCAGGTTGTTGCGGATCACCGCAATACTCTGGGCGTTGATCAGGTTCTGCTGTTGCAGTTGCTTGAGGTAGTGCCAGGCGAATTTCTGCATGTGCAGCGCGTCGACCTGGTTCTGCAACTGGTTCTGACGACTTTTGCCGGTTAACGCGCTGGCAAATCGCTTGAAGAATCCGCTCTCAGCTTGTTGCTTCAGGCGCTCTTCGCTGCAGGTGATCAACCGCGAGGCATCCACCGCCAGTTGCTGGGTCAGCGCTGCGTTGTTCCGGTGTTGGATGACGAGAGCCTCAACCGCTTCCTGCTCCGAGGCATCTAGCGGCTGTTGGAAAATTTTCTGGGGTGCTGCTTCGACCGTTTCGCTCATTGAAAAGATGCCTTAAAGATTATCGATCAGGTTCTTCAACTGTGTACTTTGGGCTGCCATTGTCTTGACCTGACCGGAGAAATGTCGCTCGGACAGATACAGCCCCTTGTGGAACTCGGCATAGAAAGATTGCGAAATTTGCAGGTATTCCAGCGAGTCGTGCATGATCATGGCGTTGCTCGCCACGCATTCGGTGGCTTCCAGCGTCAGACGGAAGCTTTTCTCAATGTGATTGTCGATGGCGATGCTCATAGCCATCGTGGTGATCAGGCCACCGATGATGCCGCCGACCAGCGCGCCGATGGGGCCACCAAGAGCACCCACCGCAGCGCCCACCGAGCTGCCGACGACGGCGGTGCCGGATTGCAGCAGATTGTGACCGACCCGGGTTTCGAGCTCTTCGCTGGTGATCTTGCCCGCCGCGAACAACACTACGTTCTGGACCAAATCCACCGCGCATACTGCCGCCGCCGCTACGCCGCTGTTGGCGAAGGTGCGCTTGAAGGCAGAGCCTGCAAACAACGTCGGCAGGTTACGTGCCGTCATGCTGACCGTCGCCGTGGCGACACCCGCTTTCAGCGCACTGTCGCCGGCGGCGATGGCGGTGTTTTGCAAAATCAGTAAGGTGGCCTGTTCTGCCGTGATCTCTCCGTCCCGTACACGCTTGATCGACTGGAAAGTGTTTATGCTGCCCGCGATGACAGTTGTGATCACCGCAGCAGAGCCCGCTGCGCGCAGGCTCTGCTGGACAGTAGCCTTGTTCAGATAACCGTTCTGCATGTTTTCATGCAGTTCTTTGCCGGTCTTGCTGCCACTGCCCAGGTGCTCGGCGTCTCGCTTGCTCAGCGGCGTTGATTGGGCGCCCTCGACGTCGAGATTGGCCGTAGTCTTCTCATGCACCTTTTCAGCGGCATTGGCCACCTGTGGACGGTTTTGCTGGTTGCGCAGCATGTCACGTTTCGCGGCATCCTTGATCTGCTCGATTTGATCTGCCGGGCCGATAAAGGCATCGCTGTCCTGATACTGGTGAATACCGTCCTTAGTGGAGCGGAAGGCCTTTTGGGTGGCATCGCCATTTTTGAAGTATTTCAATTGCGCACCGAGTAACTGCTCCTCACCCTTCATCACGACGATGTCGTGGGTCGTATGGTTTTTAGCGAGCGGGGTGTTGTTGAAGTTGTCGGTGAAAGCCCGAACGTCTTTGTTTTTGAGGATGGCGTCCAAGTTGAAAGATTCGGCGTGCCAGGTCTCGGCCGCGAACCCGCCCTTAATCGCACTGTTTTGCGCCGTTCCGGCAATCTTGTCTATGATGGCGTTCGCTTGACTGATCTCGCTCAGCATGTGGCCAATCTTTTCCGATGCCTGCGCAGGCCAGATTGGGCAGAGACTGACTGAGCTGTTCAATGCCTTTTTACGTTGGTTATCCATGGAGATTCCTTGGCATCTTAAGATACGGATGGCTGATCGTTGCGTTCATTGATGCTGGGCTGTCAGGCGCAAGTTGTCTGGAGATCAGGCGTCTGAATAAAGGGTTCGCAAGTTGTTCAGTTTCTGGTGTATTTCATCGACCCAAATTTGCGGAGCTTGAACACGAATGTTGTCATTGAGCCCAAAAATCCACCAAAGTGTGTCTCGGTCCAGAGGCACCTGAGCGTGCAACCGTTTCCAGCTGTGGCCAGGGAGGTCACTGAGGCTTTGTACGGTACTTAGGGGTGTCTCACTAAGTAAGGCGGCAATCTGAGGGTGAACGTCAGCGACCAGCTCGACCTGCACATCGGCTTGTCGATGGTTGAAAATCCCTGTGTCGATGTAGTCGTCGACGTCGAACGTGGCGTGCAACTCCGCCACTTCGTCTAGCACCCGCACGATTCGAATACGATGCAAGGCGAACTGGCGAAGATCGTTGTAGCCGTCTACAGACGCTACTAGATAACTAATAGCATGTCGCGACACCAGCCCGGCGGGGTGCAGTAGAAACCGCTTGAGTTCGCCTTTGCTGCGACTCTGGTACACCACTTCCAGTTTTCGGCGTTCCAGCAAGCCGGTTGAAACAGCACTCCAGACCTGCGATGCAATGCTGGCAGGCATTAAGGTTTTGCCGTTGGGAACCGTTCGGACCCGCTTTGCCCAATCCGCCAGACCGTTGTTACCCAGATCGCCCAGAAAGTTTCGGGCGCGCCTGAATTGAGGGCCGAGCTGGTCCAGTACAGCTTGTGGGAGTAGTGTGGTCAGATGTCGTTCGGAAAGGTAGAGCGCCAGTGCTGTCGAGGTATCCATATCTTCCAGTTTCAGAGGCGCGTCGCGGGTGAAACTCCAGCGAAAGGGAAGTTCACTGTCATCACACTGCAGCGAGAAGGGAATAGACAACCGGTTCAGGTCGCGTTGAACAGAGCGCAGCGTTACGGAAAAACCTTTGTCCCGGAGCTTTTCCAGCAGTGTCGATGTAGCAATGCGCTGCGGCTCGGTGGGTATCAGACGCAGCAACGCGAACAGCCGAAGCAGCGTATCTTTCGCTTGAGACATTTCGAACTACCTTATAAACCTACTCAATATTTAGTCATCATTCTGGTGCCAACTTAGCAACAATGTTATGAGTCTATATGGCCCAATGCCATCATTTATATGAGCCATAAACTAAAGTCTTGAGTATGCGAGGCGGGGGCACGGCGGCTTTAGGTGCCACGTTTGAGGTCATTGTGTTCGCGATAGAACGCTTGGTCTCTCTGCAGAACAACAAACAATCCCATCACTGCAATCAGGCTCTTTATAAGAGACACCTTTATTTGCTGTCATTGTCTTCAGTAGGACGACAAGCTATGTCGTGCCCTATCTCATTATTCAAGGCTAAGAATTCTTCCAGACGCGCCTTGAGCACTTCTTTATAGGTCGCCTTGCGGTATCCGAGCGGCAGGTTATGGCAGGCTGGGCAGCACGTAGGAGGCGGCAAAACGATCGGTCGTGAATCACACCTAGGTAAGACGGTCGTTTTCCAAGAGCATTCAGGACAGATAACTGTGAGAGGAAGTGACATGAGAATGATAGAGGCCTTATGCAATCTTCGGTGATGTAAGATTGCTTTGCGGGGGCGACAGCACATGTCGCACTTTCGCAGGCGCTGAACGGGGATTTAATAAGCTGGTTGCCTCAGTTTTGCAGACAAGCCGAATGACTGCTCCTAACAATAGCTGTCATTTAAAATAATACGCATTATGCGAAGCATCTTGGTCATTTGAATATTTCAGCTCTATCGGCCAGTCCAGTAGTTGGCAGCGCCTGCAGCTTGGCTTTTATTTAAGAAACAAAAAACCCGCCGAAGCGGGTTTTTGCTGACCGTACTCAAAGCCTCCTTTAAGCTGCCTTCCTAGCGACGGCCAGTCATCCTTGACCTGACTGAGCGCGTCCTGCGCTCCATCCAATGCGCATAGATTAGCAATCTGCCACTGCTGGAGAAAGAGCCGCTTTTCCTGCCGTCGTGTAAGCCTTTTGCTATAGCGCCAGCTCAAATGTGAGCATTAGCACATATAGGTCTTTACCTGCCCAAAAGGGTTGTTGAAGCGGGCTGAGTGCTTTAAAACGCCTCTCCATTTCAGGCAAGGGATTGCAGGGCGGGCTTTTGCCTTACCCAGTCCTTCTCAGGGAGAAACAGTAATGAAGCGTCTACTAATACCCGGCCTTCTTTTGGCCAGCATGAATGCATCCGCAGGCCTTTATATTGATCCTCAACAATTGAAGGATGATCAAAATCGCGACAAGTTATTAACTATGGCAATCAAGAAGTGCCCTAATAGTAGTTTCAAAACTATAGGTGAACGTGATGAATGCCGTGCGAAGTATCGTAATCTCGCTGACCAGCAATTCCCGTTGCGAGGAAGCAAAGCATACAGCGAGAAGAAATATTCCGGGCTATCTAAACCCCAAGCTGAGCAACAGTTGATAGAGCTTAAAAAGATATATGACCAAGCCGACATGTTTGCTGTGAAGAAGAAGCCGGGTGAGTTAACCCAAAGCGATATGGAAGCAGAAGGCTGGTGGATTCAACAGAACATTCTAAAGGCTACTCGGACTCAAGGAGACCCGTGGTTTATTGAATGCAAGGTCCAGAAGTGGAAAGCCACTGTGGACCTTTGCCCGCTTGGTAAGGGCGGCAACCCCTGATATAGGTCCTGCCTGGATTAAATGGTGAGGCGTCCCGCAGGGCGCCTCTAATAACACTTTGCTTAGTCCTGATAAGCAGCATTCGCCCTTGCTCGTGCTTTGGCAACGCGTAACATGGCCTTGAGCTGATCATCACTGCGCTTTATACGCTTCCATTGAGTGAAACAGCGCTCCGGAAACGCTCATTAGTACCACATATAAGCATCCAGACTCTGTACACTCTCTCTTTTCAGGACCGCGCCAATGCTTATTGTCCGTCTGCAAAGTGGTGTGACCTATACGCTTGAAAAATCGGTTGGCAATGCCGGCAAGCACGGCATCTGGGAATTTCACCGAAGCGCGAACTCCTACATGCGTCCGCCGGATTACACCCCGTTTCGACATGCCGCTATCCTTCCGGCTGAGCCTGCCGATGGCCAGTCGGTCAGCCTGTCGATCTGCAAACCCGGTATGCCCGAGGAGCAGTGGATAGAGGTAGGCGAGGGGACTGCAACCTACGATTCGGATCGCTGATCGAGCTGCCAGAAAAGGCAGAATTGACACTCACAGCAGCTCTTGCCTGAAAATTTTTAACTTTTTTACCCCTATCCTGCTACTCCCTACCCGCGCGGGTAGGGAGTACGCCGATGGGTTGCCTCCTCTTGGGCTTACGCTTGTAGACCTCTCAGATAACGTTCCGAGGTCTGCATGTCTCGTCCAAATCTTAAGCTTGCGCTCGCGCTGGTGGCGGGCCTCGGCTTAGCCGAATCGGCCCTGGCTGCCAAGCCTATCACTCCCCAAACCATCGAACAGGCCGCAAAGACCATTACCGGGCAGGCCAGCCTTCCGGTTGATGGCATGAAGGTGCTGGAGGCCAACGGCAAGCTCTACTTCATCAGTGGCAACGGTCGGTATATCTTCAGGGGTGAGGTGTACGACACCTGGCTACAAAGCCATATCGACACTATTGCTCAGGCGCAGGAATCCTCCTCGCGCATCCTGCTCTCGAAGATGGGCATCAAGGTTGATGACCTGCTTTCCATACGCATGGGCCATGGCGCAAAGGAAGTGGTGTTCTTTACCGACCCTCAGTGCTCCTACTGCCATGCGCTGGCCAATGAAGCCAACCAGTACACAAGCGAGTTCACCTTTGTGTTTGTGCCGGTTCCCGCACTGGGCGATGAGTCCAATCGCCTGATCAAGCGTCTGGCCTGCGCAAGGGATGAGCGCCAGCAGCTCGATGCCCTCCTGAACGGCACGATCGAGCAGCTCGAAACGCTCAACAAGTGCCCCGAAGAGAAATACGCCAAGTCCCTGGTGACCGCCAACCTGCTCGGTGTGGACGGTATTCCGTACCTCATCAGCGATGACGGCCGGGTTTCGCGTGGGCGCCCGAAAAACTTCGAAGCATGGCTTAGTGGCAAGGGGGATCAGTAATGGAGTTCATCAGCTGTAGAGAAGAGCATGCCGAGGGCATCATCCCGCGCGAGGTCAGGGCGTCCCAGCTCTCACCTGTCATCGCCTACGACGAGGAAACGGAATACTTCTTCAATAACGACGGCACCATTGGGGTTGGTTTCCTGTGCCGTCCGCTTCCGGGTGTTGATGAGCGCCAGCAGGCATCCATTAACAACATGCTCAATCAGCCCTTTCCCAACGACACGATCATCTCATTCATGATGTTCCTGTCACCGGAGGTGCAGGCCCCGCTCAACAGCATGAAGCGCCTCCGGGACAAGTTCACCCATCCTCTGCATTCGGAAATCATCAACAGCCGCGTAGAGTTTTTCCGCCAGCATACCCGTGAGCCGCTTATCGCACGCGGCAACAAGGGCGTCTTTAACAACGGCGTTATCCATGACCAGAAGCTGGTCATCACGATCAAGATCCCCATCAGGGAACGTCTGCCCAGTACAAAGGAGCTGGAAGAGCTGTTTGCAGCGGCTGAAAAGCTTGAGTCATCGCTAAATACCATCGGCTTCGGGCCTCGCAAGATGAACGCCGATCAACTCAAGCGCATCCTGAATACCCTGCTTAACTGGGGTGAGCGTTCCGGCTGGCGCCTGGGTGAGGATAGCTGGGATGAGACCTCGCCTATCAACGAGCAGGTCTTTGATTACGAGACCGATGTCGAGGTCAAGAAAACCCATCTACGCCTGGGTGACACCTATGCCAAGGTCCTGTCGGCCAAGCGACTGCCCAACTATTTCTTTTTTGGCGATGCCATCGGCTACGTAGGAGATCTGAGCGGGCAGGGGCAGTCGATCAAGGAAAACTATGCCATCTGCTGCAACGTGTATTACCCCAACGCGCAAAAGCAGAAGAAGAACCTGGATCGCAAGCGCACCCTGACGGTGAATCAGGCCTTTGGGCCGCTGCTCAAGATCGTGCCGGTACTGGGAGAGAAAAAGGAGAGTTTCGACACGCTGGAAAAATCCATGTCGGCGGGTAATCGCGGACTCAGGATGAACTACTGCGCCGTGATCTTTGCCCCCACGCTCAAGCGCGTCGAGTCTGCGGCCGCCGCCATGCAGGACATATGGGCGGAAAGCAAGTTCACGATGATGCAGGACAAGTTTATCCAGCTGCCCATGCTGATCAATTCCCTGCCTTTCGGTGCTGATCACAAGGCGGTTATTGAGCTGAACCGCTACAAGACCCTGACCTCCGAGCACGCCACTGTTCTCCTGCCGCTGTTTGGGGAGTGGAAGGGTACCGGAACCCCTCATGTGGGCCTGGTCTCGCGCAATGGCCAGTTCATGTCGCTGTCCCTGCATGACTCGGAAACCAACAAGAATGGAGTCATTGCGGCGGAATCCGGTTCAGGCAAGTCGTTTTTTGCCAACGAACTCCTGACCGCCTACATGAGCGAGGGCGCGCAGGTCTGGGTGATCGATGCGGGTAAATCCTACGAAAAGCTCTGCGAGACGCTTGAGGGTTCCTACGTCCAGTTTGGTGAATCCTCGACGATATGCCTGAACCCCTTCGATATCGTGGTGGACTATTTCGATGATGAGGATGCCCTGGTCGCTCAGGTCATGGCCATGGCTTCGCCCAAGGGCAATCTTGAAGAATTTCAGATCGCTGAGACGCGCCGGCTGATGGCAGGCATCTGGAGACAGAAGGGCAATGCGATGCTGGTGGACGACATTGCCGAGGCCTGCCTTGCTCATCATGATCAGCGGGTAAAGGATGTGGGCAGCCAGCTGTATGTGTTTACCAAAGACGGCAGCTACGGCAAGTACTTCCACGGCAAGAACAACATGCGCTTTACCAACCAGTTCACGGTGCTTGAACTGGATGAATTGCAGGGTCGTACACACCTGCGCCAGATCGTTCTGCTCCAGCTGATCTACCAGATCCAGCAGTCGGTGTATCACGGTGATCGTAACGTCAAGAAAATCGTATTCATCGACGAGGCCTGGGACCTGCTCAAGGAGGGTGATATTTCCAAATTTATGGAGCATGCCTACCGCAAGTTCCGTAAGTATCAGGGCTCGATGCTGATCGCTACGCAGTCCGTCAATGACCTGTACGATAACCCTGTCGGGCGGGCTATCGCCGAGAACAGTGCGTTCATGTTCCTGCTAGGACAGACCAACGAAACAATCGAGTCGATCAAGCGCTCAGGTCGACTGACGCTTTCCGATGGTGGCTTTAGTCTGCTCAAGACCGTGCACACCGTCACGGGGGTGTATTCCGAGATCTTTATCCGCAGCAAGGCAGGTATCGGGGTCGGTCGGCTATTCGTAGGCCCCTTCCAGAAGCTCCTGTACTCCACCGATCCCAATGACGTCGGCCAGATCGATCGTTATCGGGCCATGGGACTGGGTGTATCTGATGCCATTTATGCCGTGTTGCGGGACCGGGGCGAGCTGGACACGCGGGCAGACGATGAGGTGATTGAGCAGGCCCAATCCCATGAGCGCAAGCTTCGCAAGAGTCGCTCAGCCAGTTCCAAGAGTGACCCCTCACCGCGACTGGTTCCCCTGTCGCTTCCAGAGGAGCCAGCGGTATCCGCTGAATCTCCAGCCCAACCCGAGAATCCTGAGTCCACGCCAGCCACTGCCACCGCTGAAGAGGAGGTCACTCCATGAGCCAGTTAATAGCACACCCGATTGCGGATAGTCCTGTGCAGCCTTCTCACAGAGAGCAACCAGTAGCAGATAAATCACCTTCTAAAGCGCCGGAAAGTACAGGCTCGTCGGCCAAACCCTCAAGCCATGTTCCCCTTGAGCAAAGCTCGATGACGACCTTGCAGATGCTCATGCTGGTGGCCGTGATCGGCCTGTTCATTATCTGCGGCATTCTTTTCAAGCGGATCGTGGCGCTGGAGACGACACAACAGTCCTTTGCAGTTGTGGATTTCACGGCGCTGGCGGAGCGCTACAGGACAGAAGGGGCTACTCCCCAGCAGGTAGCCCAGATGCTGGCCAATACCAACCGACGCATTCTGGAACTTAGACAGCAAGGCGTAGCGGTACTTGATTCCCGCGCCGTGCTGACCGCGCCTGAGCATCTCTATCTGCCCACTGAACAACTGGCTGCCAGCAGTACGGCAACGAGTGGTTCTGCAGCCGGTGTACCGGCTCTCAATCCCCAGTCAGCCCCTGCGAGGACTCAGCCATGAGTTACCGAAACGATGCTGCCATGCGTGAGCAGCTAGCCCAGATCATTCTGGCCAACTGCAAGATTACCTTCAGGCTCAGGAGTGAGACAGACAGCCCTGTACAGGATGTACGGGATCGTGTGGTTCTTGGGCAGGCCTCCACTGACTTATCGGGAGGGGGCCTCCATGAGAAGGTTTGATCGTATCGTCAACAAGAAGGAGTCCTGGGGCCGCTTCACCGTCAAGATGGCCCTGACCACGGCGCTGATCGTGGGCAGCGGGGCCATGTTCTTTTCCCGCTTTACCTTTGCCTATGACCCGCAACAGGTCATCAGCATCAAGGGCTACAGCTTTTACCTGATCGATCGCGGCGACAAGAGCATGGAGAAGGGCAAGCTCTACGCCTTTCACCCCAAGGTCATTCCGGGCATCTACACCCCCGAGCATCGACTGGTGAAGTACCTGCGTGGCGTGCCGTCGGATCAGGTCGAGATCAACCTCAAGGAGCAGGTCAAGGTCAACGGCGAGATCGTGGCCGTGGGCCTTGTTCATGCCGACAAGCTCGGGCGCTCGCGCTCGTCCTTTATCGGCAAGGGCACGCTGGGTCCCAACGCCTACTGGTTCATGGGGGATGCCCCGCTTTCCTTTGACTCCCGCTACTGGGGCACCGTGACCAAGGAGCAGATCATTGGACGCTCATATCCCCTTTTCTAGGGCCATGCTGGCTCTTTCACTGGTACTGGGGGCGGCTCAGGCCGCCTCTGGTGCCGACCTTCCGGATCTTGCAAACATGCCGTCGGAAATCGAGCAGGGGCGCGACCTTCGCACCTTCCTGACGCCCCGGCAGGACACCGAGAAGAGCGCTGTGGTAGGCAGTACCCATCTGGGCAGTACGGCGCTGACCTCCGAGGATCAGGCCATTGTAGAGCAGGGCAAAGCTATCAAGCAGGGTGCCGGCGCAGCCATTGACCTCAATACGCTCAAGAACTCTTCGATGGACAAGGCCATGGGAGAGGCCACCGAGCTGGTGCGCTCAATGGAGGAAACCGATCCCACGCTACGGGCGGCCAAAATGGAAGCGCGCAAGAACGAGACCTATGCCCATCACTCCATGCTCTTGTTTGTCTCGCTCTCCCTGGGCAAGGCGGCGCTCAAGGAAGTCTTCGAGATGGCCTCCGAGCGTCAGGACGTGGTGCTGGTATTTCGTGGCGTACCAGAAGGCATGAAGCTCGACGAGGGGATGAAGCACTACCAGCATCTCATTGCTGAATACGACCCGCTGCCCAACCTCGTAATCGATCCCACCCTGTACCGTGACTATAAGGTCAGTGAGGTGCCCACCCTGATCACCATGGAAAAGGGTACTGACACCCAATTCACCGACAAGCATGAGCTGGCGCGGGTAGAAGGCTTGAGTTCACCCGAGTGGCTGGAAAAGCAGGTCGCCGAGGGCCAGACCGGAGATCAGGGCCGCCGCGGCCCGGTGATGGAGATTGCCGAGCAGGACCTGATCGAGATGATGCAGGAGCGCGTGGCCTCGGTGGACTGGGAAGCCAAAAAGCAGGCTGCAGTCGGACGGTTCTGGCAAAAGCAGCAGTTCAACTACATTCCACCGGCTTCGCACTCACGCACCCGCACCATCGATCCCAGCGTGACCGTGCTGCAGGATCTGACTGGCGCTGACGGCAAGGTCCTCGTGAAAGCCGGTACGGTATTGAACCCACTGGATCAGGTGCCCTTTACGCAGGCACTGGTGATCTTTGATCCATCGGTACCGGGACAGATGAAGATCCTTGACCGCGTTCTTCCTGAGCTGGCCAAACAACCCAACATCCGGCAGCTGACCTATCTCGCTACGCAAATGGATAAGGAACAGGGCTGGGCGGGCTATACCAACCTCTCCAACCGTTTCGAAGCACCCGTGTACCTGGTGACCAAAGAAATCATCGAGCGCTTCGAGATCGAGCATACCCCCAGCATCGTGACCAGTGACGGCAAGGTGTTTGTGGTCAAGGAGCTGACAGCCAAGGATGGGAGTGCATTATGAACATGCAAATCTCTCGCTTTTTATGCCGCTTAACGCATAACCCATCCATTTTTACTCGTTCTGGACACGCTCTTTGGCATTTCCTATGCGCAGTCGCGTTTGTTTTATCCATGAGTATGACCTCCTCGGCCAATGCTGCGGTGGGCTGCTACAGCGGTGACGTGATTGGCCCCAAGCTGATTACCGACATCTGCTGGGATTGCCTGTTTCCCCTGCGGGTTGCCGGTGTGTCCATCTCAGGGGAAACCAGCGGTGTGCCGGAGGGTGCCAGCAAGAAGTCGGCCTGCATGTGCTGGGACACCAACAACGTCCCGCGTCCGGGTATCAGCTCGGGTATGTGGGAGCCGGCACGTCTGGTGGAATTCCAGCGGGTACCGGGCTGCTCCTCCGTACTTAACGGCGTGCGCTTTCCCTTTGACCGCACCTTTCAGGGCACGCATGGCTATGGCAGTGGCGGCAAGCAGGACGGCATGTTCATGCACTACCACTACTACGCCTTTCCGCTGCTGGTGATTCTGGATCTCTTTACCTCGGGCTGGTGCCAGAACGACGGCTACATGGACCTGGACGTGATGTACATGTCCGAGCTGGACCCGACCTGGAACAACGCAGAGCTCGCCTTTTTCGCCAATCCCGAAGCGGCCGCCGTAGCCAACCCTGTCGCAGCCACTGCCTGTAGCGCTGATGCCGTGGCGTCTGCTACCGGCAATCCCATTGAAAGCATGTTCTGGTGTGCAGGCAGCTGGGGCACCCTGTACCCGCTGGTCGGCAGCGTGCCGGGCAATCGGGGCGTGATCAAGGGCAGCTCACTCCTGAGCGCGCGCGTACTGGCTGCGCTGCATCGTCGTGGGCTGGCCCACGGCACCATGGGTGATGGCGCCATGTGTGGCGGTGAGATCACACCAACGCTTCCCAAGAGCCAGTACAAGCTATCCATCCTGCATCCACTGCCCGAAACCAAGAAGGGCCACAAGATTGGCGAGTCCACGCTGATCTGGGGACAGGCCAGAACCATTCCAGCTGAGGGACAGGACCCGATCTACACGATCTGGCGCTGGAAAGACTGCTGCATGACTCAATAGGGGAGTGGTAAACGATGAACAGAACAGGGCTCCTCTATCGAACGACGGCGCTGGCCATGACCGGCCTGATGCTGTGGCTGCCAATCGACCAGAAGCATGCGCAGGCGGCGGACATGGCAGCGGTCGGAAAGGCCGCTCAGGAATTTGGCAAAGAGATCACGCCTAATCCCTCTGACCTGGCCACCTACAGCGAGGATGGCACGCTCACGCTACCGGGCGCCAACACCTCCCTTAACGTCAATGAGCTGTTTCCGGGCGGTACGGGCGATGAAGTCAACAAGTACTTCCCCCATGCCGCGGACCCTACGGATCTTCAGCAGCTGTATGACGATGGCGATGCGATGAACTCGGCAGGCACCGAAGCCCTGAGTACGCTCAGGTCCGAGCAGGACAGCGGTGAGGTGTCGTTGCAGGGACAGGCTTTTGAAGTGGTTCAGGGTGCACGGGCGGTGGGCAAGATGGATCTCACCAACGATCCCATGATGAAGCAGACCAACCAGCTGTATACGGCCACCGACAGTGCTGACGGACTGTTTCCTGATTGTGATGACGGCACCGACCCGACCGCCAGCACCAACAAGTTTCAGCAGTGCACCCGGCCAAACATGCCCAACGGCCAGTGCGAGGCGGACCATGACTATACCGTGGGCGTGATCGAGCACCATGCAGGCCCCGCCAACCTCAACTCCTGTGGTGCAGGCTGCATGCAGCTGTGGATCGGCGAGGTGGGTGACAACTACTGGTCCGGCAACTGTTCGATCAAGGAGCAATACACCGAAGTCACGGTGATCAACCCCGAAGCGGTGATCAGTGCCCAGCTGGAGTACGCCAAGTGGGACGACTATATGCAGGTCTGGGTAGGGCCTGCCGGTCAGGAAAAACTCATCTGGCAGGGTCCCAACAATAACTTCCCACCGGAGACGGCTGGCGCCTGTGAGCTGAACAAGAGCTGGACCGCCAACCCCCTTGTTGATGTCACCAGCCTGTTCAAGAACGTCAAGGCAGGCGCCACGGTGCGCTTCAAGATCCGCGTCTCGGTTACCGGCGAAGGGGAAGGCTATGGGCGTATCCGGCTTAACTATGACTCGACCAAGGCGGTAAAGGACAATGGCTGGGACCCAGCTGATTGCCTGGCGCGTACCAAGGAGGCAACCAAGTACTACAGCGACGTCTCCTACAGTTGCACAGAGATGCCGGCGCTGGATTCAGCAGGCTGCATGACCCAGAACGGCGTCAGGGTGTGCGAGAGTGATTTCCCGAGTACCGGGCTTTCGGGTATCTCGCCCATGTGCCGCAGCATGACTGCCACGATTGATGCCAGTAAGTCCATCGACGGCTACGAGGACACCTGTACCCCTCTGGCTGACAATCCCCAGTGCGGGCTGGTGAAGTCGGTGTGCAGTGAGGCCACCGAGACCGGCGAGTGCATTCGCTTCACCGAGACCTATGACTGTGGGGCGGCTACATCCAGTATCGCCTGCAAGCTCAAGGTGGATCTGGCCGAGGCGTTTCCGGGGTGCATTGATCATCCTGAGTCCTGCCAGCGCTCGGTGAGCTGCATGGGCGCGGAGTGCATCGGCATCACGCGAGAGGTGAGTCAGGACTTCGATAAGGCGGCGTCGCTGCTTCAGGCTGCGCAGTTCATGGGCGAGGATCTGGCCTGTGCCGAGGCCGATGCCACGACCAATGTTGAGTGCGAGATCTTCAAGGCCGAGCCGGGTGAATGCAAGAAAGCCATCGGCGGATCGGTGGACTGCTGCGAGCAGCCAACCAACGTCTCGGTAGGCGACTACCTGGCGCTGGTCCTGGCGGTGCCCAAGATCGATTCGGCTTTGATGAGCATAAAAAGCCATAGCGCGCTAGGCAGCATCCAAAGCAGCTATGCAGCCCTACGTAACCCCGTGGTCAATACCTTCCAGCCCATTACCAAACCGTTTACATCTTTCTATGACGGCATCATTGGCCTTAAGGATAAAGCTATTGAAACTGTTCAAAAGCAGTTGGCTTCGCAACTTGATAAGCTTTTTGTCAACGCCATGGGTACTGCTGCTGAGCAGGGTGGCACAGGGGCCGCTGGCGCAGCCGCAGGGGAAGCCACAGATATAGTATTAGGAGACACAGCAGGCGGCCAAATTGTCCAAGGTGCCTCGAGCGCACTTGGTTTCTTGATGACTGTGTATACCTACTATGTGGTAGCTATGATAATCATCGAAATGATCTGGGAGTGCGAAAAAGAGGAGTTCGAACTCAATGCGCAGCGGGAGCTGGGCAACTGCCATAAGGTCGGCAAGTACTGCAAGACAAAGGTAGCGGGACTCTGTATCGAGGAGCGCGAGTCGTATTGCTGCTTCAACTCACCGCTGTCCCGCATCATTCAGGAACAGGCCAGACCTCAACTGGGCAAGAACTGGGGAGACGCCGAGGAGCCGGAGTGTGGAGGACTTACGATCGACGAGATTGGCCAGCTCAACTGGGACACGATTGACCTTACCGAGTGGGTTAATCTCCTGAACCTGCATAACCTCTACCCGACTACCGAAAACGTCACGCTGGAAACGCTCACAGGGCAGGGCAGTCTCCTGAACACCGATCAGCTGCGTGAAAACAGCGTGGATCGTACTGTCCGAGCTACAAATGAGGTAGACCTCAAGGGCGCGGCCAAGCGAGCAACAGATGCGATGGCCGCACCAGGAGGGCTGCAGAATTAAACGGAGCAAGTAGCGGTAAAAAGGGGACCCGAGCAGGTCCCCTTTCTATTTACACCCTGTTAAATCCGGCTAGAACTCTTGAACTTTTGGATGGCTTCGCACAAGGCTTGTGCTCTGGAGTATGCATCGCGGTACATGGTCGTTTCTTTGGAGATAGACCTACCTAGGTTCAGGTAGATGTACAAAGTCGGTCTATAAATAGTTACCAACTTGACCGCCACCATGAACAGCGTCCTGCTTTGAAGTTCCTCCCACGGAAACAGCTGCCTGTCTTCTTCGGTCAGCGTCTCGATGACTTCGGCTGAGATGATCTGATCAGGCGCGAGCGACTTGCGGCCAAACACGCACTTTCGATGGTTGGCGGCGACAAAGACCGGGAAGCCATGCTCGGTATAGCACTGGCCAACGGTAAAGTTGATCAACCGTCTGGCCTTTGTGCCGAGGTGTGCAATCAGATTCTTTTGCAGCTCTGGATCATGAGGGTCGACGGATACGGTTTGTCTCTCAATTATGAGTGGAGCGGGTGCCTTGATCGGCTTTCTGCTTAGCGCCTCGATTGCTGTCTCAATCTCATCCGTCTGTTCCGACTTCACTGTCATGAACTAAGCCTCGGTTAAGCTTCAGGTACGACAAAATAGTGAACCTTGCCCTTATAAAAAATCATGGGCGGTGAGACCTTACGTACTGGTGCAGCATATACATACGCCCAGTCGGGCAAGTGCTTGCTCACATTGAGAAGGAAGGTTTGCTTGTCGAAGGAATCTGCGTCATATGTACTATCAAACAAAACCTCGTCAGTAGCACTGAAAAGATACGTTTGGTTCCTATCTAGATCGATTATCTTGGGAGACTTTGCAATATCAGGGCTAACAACTTTTGCCTTGTAAACGCACTTCCTGGTTGGAGAATTAGAGTCTCTAGCACAGCCCGGGCCTACTCCGGCTACCTTATAGCGCTTACCAAGTAAATCTTCATAAAATACTGGTGAAGCTACAAATCCGTTCATCTCTTCAAAGGCTTTCTTATAAGCCTCAGCTACCATTTTCGCGAACTTATCCGAGGCCTGATCTTTACTCCCGAGACTCATCGGCGCGAACGCTATCACCCCATCCTTTTGCTCTGGCGCTTGAGGGCTAAACAACCAGGCTGCAAGGCCCACGCCCAACGCTGCCCCGCCATTCATGTTGAAGCCATGAGAAGAGGCAAGCACGCTTGTATTGAGGCCGGCGTCGGTTACAGAACTCAACGCTGCGTCGTACTGGGCCTTGGGTACCTTCTGATCCTCGAGGCGCAGTCCACCTGCTGTTGCTACCTGCCTGGCATAACTGCCGGTGGGCTCTGAAGATGTACTGGCGCATCCGGTCATGATGGCCGCGGTCAGCAGTACAGATGCAATCTTTAATGTGTTCATGGCTGTTCTCCCCCGTTCCCTTGAAACTACCAGTAGATGTCCTGTGAGCAAGTCTGGCGCAAAAAAAGAGCGACCTAAGCCGCTCAATATAGACACTGTTCATTGATCTCGCCTAAACCGGCACCGGCTCTGTCAGATCGTCCTCAGAATCAGACTTGCCCCTGGGCTTTCGTTTATCGCTCGGCTCGGGCTGATCCTCAACTTGAGGTAGCGCATCGGCGTCCTCGATGCTGTCCTGAGGGTTCATCGCTTCGTTAAGCGAGGCAGCGACATCATTTTCGTCAACTCGGGTTGGTGCTGTCTGGTCGACCTCTTCCTGCTTGCCCCTGCGATGCGCTGCAATGCGAGCCTGTTTCTCAATGCTGATGATGCGGCTGGAGAGGCGCGAGATACTGTTGCGCCAGTCATGCAGTGCTTTGGAGCGCTGACGGGACTCCAGATAACCATTCATCCACAGGTCGTCGATCATCTTGACCATGTGGTCAAACTTGAGCAGCACCTTGGCATACTGCATAGCCAGAGGACTGGTGATGTCGACGTTATAGGTGGCTGGATTCGAGTAAGCGGAGTTCTCATCCAGATCGTGTTCCTTGTTTACCTCTGTAATCTGGGCAATCTGTTTATCGATCTGGTCTTCAGTGTTCCTGATGAGCTTGCCAATACTTTCGCGCGCCTTGTCGACCGACTTCTCTTCTCCAATGATCTGCAGGATCACTTCAATAGAGAACATCGAATAGGCTGTACGGCTAAAGGTGCGTTCGCAGACCTTTTGCGCCTGATCTGACGCCAGCGGGAAGGTCTTGCGCATTACGGGCCGTGAATAGCTGCTTGGAGTAACCGAAGACCGGGTTAGATTTATGGCTTTGCCGGGCTTTTTCGGATCGTCTGGCGGAGGTAATGTCATGTCGTTCATGGGGGAGCCCCGTTAGTGGTGAATGCAGGGTTGACCGTACTACATTCTTCACACCACCCACGGGCGTACTCCCTACCCGCGCGGGTAGGCAGTAGCCGGATTGGAGCATTTTTTTTGCAGGCATTTTTCTTGACAGATGTCTATTGAGCGTCTACCTGCTGGCAGATCAGTGCAATAGACGCTTGTCGTGCAAGGCCAGCCATAGCGCCTGGATGATGACCATCGAAGCATCGTCGGGGTGCCCTCCCGCTGGACAGGCAGCCTTGAGCAGCTTCTCGTTTCCCTTCCAGAGGCCAAACTCGTTGCGGATGGCCATGCCCAACCCATAGTGGCAATGGATCAGCTCTTCTTCTGGCAGTTCGCGAACGGTGGCCTTGGATTCTTCACTGAGCATGGTCAGCAGCTGTTTGACCGCAGCCTCAACAGTGGTAGGCCAGCGGCCTGGAACCGAAATAGCGGGATCTTGCATAGGGAAGTCCTCGTGAAGCGGTGAACCTGTAGTTTCACTATTACCGTACCCCACGAACCTCTGGATGCAAGTCCGCTTGATCGCACCTTGCCACGCTTGCATCGGCGACATGCTGGAGTATTTTCAATAGAGCCATCCCAATCCGGAGCGCAAAGTATGAGAACCGTAGAAGAGTCTGAAATGTATCCGGCCCAGCTGCGTGAACAAGAAGCAAAACACCATGCTGAATTCCTCGAGCAGTGCGAAAGGGCTTCTGCATTAAGCTGGAAGGAGATTGCAATGGTCATTGGGTCGCTCACCGGCACAGCCGTGCTGACGCTCACTGTCCTGCACACCCTCGACTGTACCTGCTAGCACTTTTTAACTTTGTTTGTTTTGGTGCCCGCGCGGGTAGGCACTACGACTGTTCAACGCTGAAAAATACGCTACTCTTGCTTTCACGTGGCAGCTACCACGTTAAGCCTCAGCATCTTTAAAGCTGTACCACGTGAGCCTTGCGCTCAACGTTATCGCTTCACCAGCCCGCGCTTTTTCTCGTGCGTCTGGCTTTGCCTTTCCCTCTTGAAACCGATCCGCCAAGTACCCTGGGTCTGAGTTGTCGCTCCGTGCCTTTGGTTGATCGGTTTCACTCCCTTGTGGAGTGAAAAGAGGCTGCATACCTCCTAACGATGCAAAATTAGCAACATCCTTTAGCTGTTCTTTTAATAACCCCTCGGGGCGTCACTGCCCCGTCCGGGGAAAAGTGCGCTCTGAGATTATGGAGCGACACTCGCATGAAAAAGGTTAAATACAAGGCACTTGCCGAAGATCTTCGCAAGGTTGGTACGACGGCAGTAGCTGCTGGTCTGATCAGTGTATTCGTTAGCCCCTCGACTGGCCTGTCCATGTGCGCTACCTTGATAGGTACGGGCCTATGGTTTATAGGCATAGCCATGACGGTCGAGGACTAATTTATGAGCCAGACTGCTGCCGGATTATTAATTTACACGTTTGTGTTTATCACCATGGGCGGGACCGGTCTGTACGCCCTGTGGTGCCAGAAACGTTCCGAGTCAGAAGCCCGCAAGGCGCTTCACGAACGGCATTCTTGATGCTTCAACCAAAAAGCCCCTTCTAGGGGCTTTTTTTTTTGCCTTCTACTGATTGAGGCTCGACTCATGAAGAGCATTTCCGAGATGCAGGAAGAGCTGGAAAGGGAACTCAGAAGGGAAGAAACCGAGAGTAATGCCCGCTACGAAAAGGCTTCCCGGATCACCTGGCAAGACATCGCTGCTGTGGTTGGCTCGGTTGGAACTACATCCATATTGACTATTGTAGCGCTGTACTTCCTGGGTTAATACGCAGTACCCAAAACCGCCCTCTGGGCGGTTTTTTTATGCCTGTTTTTTGTCGTACCCACACTCAGCGGCTGTCTGTTCTCGACTGTATCGAACTGGAGTACCTCCACGTTTAAAAAGCCGCTCTACCTTGAAAATGCCCAAAATATTTTCGTTTTTTTTGCATTTGTGCCCGCGCGGGTAGGCAGTACGACTATGGCCTGCAAAAAAGTGCGCTATGTTTAACCCATCACTCGCTCTGCGAACTGATAGTGGCTGCTACCACTTTAAGCCTTAGCAATATTCCCAATCTGGGGGACCACTCCCAGACACTGGTGAGTATCCCCTTCACTGAAGGAACTCACCATGTTTGCACTACTTGAACTCTCATTGTTCGCGGCCGTTATTATTGTTCTTTGTGGTGTTGGGTTTGCCATTGCTTACTTGCTTATCAAGTACTGCGTATGGCTGACCCAGACACTTGAACAAGGTATCGTCCTCGGAGTGGGACGGCTGGGTAAGCTCAGTCGTAAACTGGCATGTGTTATTGGTAAAAGAAGTTGGGCTTTGATCCAGCATCTGCTTACTCGTAAGGTAAAGGCTCCTGCGGCGCCAGCTCCGGCTGATGTTGTAGAGGCTGTCGCAACCCCCTGCTTCTCTGAAGAGAGCATGGTTTGGGACCACTACGAGAAGCCTACCTACTTGCGCCGGGGTCTTTTGATCTCTGTGTAATGTCTCCTCCGGTATCGCTCTGATCTGTTCACCCCCCTGGGGTGACGGATCAGACGATACCCCTCCAAGCCACCAGCGGCTTTTCAGCATCATCTGCATCTCGTGAACCTGATCCCCCAAGCGTACTGGCCTCCAGTGCCTTTGCGTGATCCGGTTTTTTACTCCCCGTGAGTAAAGAAGAGGCTGCATACCTCCCAACGATGCAAGATTAGAAATCTCTTTTAGCACCACCCTTTAGCGTTTCCCTTCAACCCCTCGGGGCGTCACCTGACTCCCCAAGGAGCTGGTGCGCCCGTTTTCTGGAGTCTCACCATGCAAGCAACAAACAACGGTTTGGTTAAGTTTCCGCTGGCGTCCACGTTCAATATCGAAGTGCGTGATAATGCGTCGATCATGGGCTTTGCGGATACCACCAACCCTTTTATCCCCGAGATCAACTCGTCCTATGTGTTCCGCAAGGAGTTCGTAATCGAGTTTCGGGCATTTCTGCACCAACCTGATGGCGATGCCTACTACGTCACCGGGCCTACGGGCTCCGGCAAGACTAGTGGCATTACAGAGGTACTCGGTCGGCTTAACTGGCCGGTACAGCAGGTAACAGCTCATGGTCGTATGGAGCTGTCTGATCTGGTCGGGCATCACGCTCTTGTGAGCGCGACACCTGGCGCAGCACCCACCATGCAGTTCATGCACGGGCCTCTGGCTCTGGCCATGAAGCATGGGCATGTGCTCCTGATCAATGAAATCGACATGATGGATCCTGCGGAGTTAGCCGGTCTTAACGACATTCTGGAAGGTCGCCCTCTGGTGATCGCTCAGAACGCCGGCGAGATCATCAAGCCCCATCCGATGTTCAGGGTGGTGGCTACGGGTAACTCTGTTGGACAAGGTGATGCCTCGGGTCTGCATCAGGGCATCTGCATACAAAACATCGCGTCAATGGATCGTTATCGTGTCGCTGTCGTGGATTATGACGAAGCCGTGGATGCCCTCATTCTTGAGTCAGCCTTTCCAAAGCTTCCGGCCATCCTGCGTAACGGCATGATCAACGTAGCCCAGCATGTTCGCCAGTTGTTCAAGGGCGAAAGCGGTCAGGGCGGCAGTATCAGCGTCACGATGTCCACCCGGACATTAAAGCGCTGGGCCACGCTTACCTGCATGTTCAAGGGACATCCCACTGCTTTGAAGTACGGTCTTGAAATGGCGCTCCTGCGTCGTGCCAAGCCCGAGGAAGCAACGGCGATCATTCAATTAGCATCAGATGTCTTTGGCAGCGAATGGGCCTAAGGAGGATACCTCTGTGGTGAATGCAACCTCCGAACGCTCATGCAATGTCAACTGGATGCTGTCCAATACGGTGTCTGGCAAGGAGCTGGCTGCGGTTGGCCAGGTGTTTGTCGACTCGTTTATGGATTCCCTGGAATTACTGGGTATTGCTAGGCCCCATGAGTCTCATCTGCTGTATCGGGATGATCTGGAAAAGGCCTGCATTACACGGGCAATACTGGGTAGCCCTGGGGCTGGAGATAACAACGTCTGCCCTGAGAGCTTGAACGGTTCAGGTGAAATCGATCTGGAGGATGGCGTCTATCGTCCGCTTCTACTCCTGCTGAAAGCAGTGCGGGATGTAGGGCAGGCAGGCTATCTGCTGGAGGTTTTGTTCAGTGCTACCGCTGACTTTGAAGTGATCGAGGCAAGCTACATGGCCCTGACTCAGTTCATAGGTCAGAACTGTCCTGATCCTGCTGTGCTGGATGGATTCATTGCCGATGCCATGACCCTGGGTCTGGATAAGTCGGTATGGGCCGCTCAGCTTGAAAGTGTGGCTGGAGAGGACTTCTACTTATAACCGTCGCTGGCAACAGCGATTCCCAACAGGGGTACTTACCCCTTTGGGTGGGTACCCCCTTCTTTTTGAGTGAGGAGGGTACTTATGAATCAGATTGCTGAAACCTCTTGTGTGGGTAACGAAGCGTCCCTGGTTAACGTTGATATCTGTTGGTGGTTCCGGCATGCGCAAGCGCCGGAAAGCTTTCCCCGGATGCGCAATGTACTGGTCGATTCGTTCAGTAAGTCCCACAGCAGGTTGGGTATTGCTCAATCCGATCTGCCGTACATGTTGTACGACGGTGATTGGTTTGAAGACACCATTTTGCTGGCACCGCGCGGTTATAACCATAACAGCGCAACAGGAACCTGGACCTGGAGTAACTGGAGCAGCATTCGTATCGAGACGCTGGCGGGTCACGGAGAAATAGGCGTTACCGTGGGTAGCTATCGTCCCCTGCTGATGTTGATCAGGGCTGCAAGGGATCTTGAGAAAGCAGGGCTTGAGGTTGAGCTCCTGCTTGAATCAGACGATTCGGAGCAGCTTGAGACAGATGTGGGCTATCTGGGTGAGTACTTCAACCAGCGGCCTGACCGTGTATTGCATGCTGATTTTATCAGAGATGCGATGAGGCTTGGCCTCAAATAGCGTGACTTAACCATCGCCGTTACTGGCGATTCCCAACAGGGGTGCTTGCCCCTTTGGGTAGGTACTCCCTTCTTTGATATGTAAGGAAGAGTACTTATGAGTAATGTTGAAGGCAGTAGCAAAGCGGCAAACGAATTATCACTTGAGCTCCGCGATATCGAATGGTGGTTCCGGCATGCACTATCCCCGGATTGCCTCGCTCAGATAAGCAGTACTCTGGTTGATTCGTTTAATGAGTCGCACAGGCTATTGGACATTCCACATCCTACTGTCCCCTATGCGTTGTACGAAGGGGAGTGGTTTGAAGAATGTATTTTGCTGGCACCTCGCGGCTATGACCATAACCTGGCTACAGGTGACTGGAGTTGGGGCGGTATCTACACAGATACCTTGACCGGTAACGGCGATATAGGCATCACCGTGTCCAGTTACCGTCCTCTGCTGATGCTGATCAAGGCTGTAGGTGATCTTGAGAAAGCGGGTGTTTCTGTAAATCTGATCCTTGAAGCCAAGGATACAGAACGGAAGCTGGAGACGGACGTACGCTATCTCAGCGAATACTTAAGCCAGCTTTTCTCTGATGTATTACATGCAGGCTTTGTCAGAGATGCGATGAGACTGGGTCTTACACCATGACGGTATTTCGATATCTGTTCTGGTTAGCGTTTGCTTGTTTGATGGCTTATTCCATTGCCAACACAGAGCCTCGCAAGAGTCCTGGGGCCATGGAGTTCGCGCCCGGCAAGCCAATGTTTATCAAATAGCGTGACTTAACCATCGCCATTACTGGCGATTCCCGGCAGGGGTACTCCCTTGTCAGGGGCAGTGCCTCTGTCTTTTTTGTATGGAGAGCACTGAAATGGCAACACAAACACTTCAAAACGTTGAAAACCTGTCCGAAGCCAAAAGCAAGAAGTTGCTTACCCGTATAGCTGAACGATATGGCGTCAATGAAACGAAGCTGATGACCACCTTGAAAGCCACGGCCTTCAAGCAGCGTGACGGTTCAGCCCCAACCGAAGAGCAGATGATGGCTCTATTGATTGTGGCCGAGCAGTACCAGCTCAACCCCTTCACCAGAGAGATCTACGCATTCCCTGACAAGAGCAATGGCATTGTTCCGGTCGTAGGTGTAGATGGCTGGTCACGGATCGTGAACTCACACACTGATTATCAGGGTATGGAGTTCAATTATTCCGAGACGATGGTTCGTCCTCTAGGTGCAAAGGTAGATGCTCATGAGTGGATCGAGTGCGTGATGTACCGTAAAGGTAAGGAACGCCCCACGATTGTTCGTGAGTATCTGGATGAGGTCTATCGCGAACCGTTCAAGCCGCAGGGCAAGAACTATGCAGTAGACGGACCCTGGCAGAGTCACCCGAAGCGCTTCTTGCGCCACAAGGCGATGATCCAGTGTGCGCGCCTTGCGTTTGGGTTTGTCGGGATCTTTGATCAGGACGAGGCCGAGCGCATCAGCGAAATCGATATCAGCAACAAGGGGTATCGCGTCGTTGATGAAGAAGCCAGGGCAACAGCCGAACCAACTCTGTCCACCGGACAGTGCTTGGATATCGGGATTGTAGTTGATCGCCTGATCGAGCGTGCCAAGCCGGTAAATGCCTGGCAGAGCGCTTATGAGTGGCTAGGGAAGCGTTTCTCAGGGGCTGAGCGTGAATACGCCATCAACCGCCTGCGTGAGGCTGAGCTATGCAGTGCAACCGAAGCCATACCCGAGGCCGACCCCGTGTCTGTTGAGGAAGTGGCTCCTGAAGCACAGACCACGCAGTCCGATGAATCCTTTGATGATGCCCACGAGGCTGAATCTGGGATGGATCAGACGGCTCATGAAACGTCAGAGCAGGACTCGGAATTTGCCGGGCTCTTCGCTGACATGAAGGACTCACTGGAAGACGCCGAAGGCGCCTATATCCCGTGACCTTTGAGTAAGTAAACCCACCCATTGGGGGAGTATTCCCCTATGGGGTGCTCCCCCTTTTTTTCGCATCACTAAAAAGAGGTAGAGCGCATGGGCTACAACATCATCAATCTGTCGCAAGGCTCTGATGAATGGCTTAACTGGCGTAAGAGCGGTATTACCGCAACCGACGCCTGCATTCTTCTGGGACGCAGCCCCTACAAGACCCGCTGGCGTTTGTGGGCCGAGAAGGTTGGGTACTGTGAAGAAGTGGACCTTTCCGGTAATCCTCTGGTGCGCTATGGCATCAAACACGAGGACGATGCCCGAAAGGCCTTTGAGGACCATACCGGGGACATGCTGTTGCCGGTATGTGTCGAGTCGGACAGGAACGCGCTGTTACGGGCGTCCCTGGACGGTCTTAACAACGCCGGTGAACCGGTCGAGCTCAAGTGTCCTTCCGACAAGACGTGGGAGGAGGTCTGCCGGCTCGGTACCGAATCGGAGGCGTACCAGCTCTACTACTGTCAGGTGCAGCATCAGATGGTGTGTACAGGCTCCCGGCGCGGTTGGCTGGTCTTCTGGCACGGCAATGATCCGCTGCAGATCTTTGAGATCCCCCTTGACCGTGAACTGCTCGCGCAGCTCATGACCGAGGCTCAAGGCTTCTGGCAGGACGTAAGCCTGCGTAATGAACCGCCCAAGGACCCGGAAAGGGACTTCTATCTGCCGATAGGCGAGGAAGCCACCCGCTGGATCTACGAGTCGGAACATTATCGGTTGTATGAGGCGCGTATTGCTGGACTCAAGGCTCAGATAAAGGACCTTGAAGCCCGGCAGGACAAGCATCTTGAAACCATGACCGAGATGATGAGTGAGTTCACGAAGGCCGACTATGCCGGTGTTCAGATCACCCGCTTCAAGGTTCAGGGCCAGATCGACTACAAGAAGGCGATCGATGCCAATCCCGCTGTACAACAGATGGTGGATTTTGAGAAGTACCGGAAAAAGACCTCGGATCGCGTTCGAGTCACGGTTCGTGAGGAGCTGGCGCCCAAGAATGTTGTGGAAGCGTCTGTTTTAGCCCCTCTCGAACACGCCTCGGCTGAGCCGGAGTCCTTTTACCTGAACTGATGCAGTAGGCGAGCTTTGCTCGCCTTTCCAGAGCGTCTTCCCCTGATAAATATGAGCTTCAAGGCTTGTTTAGGAGCGGGCGCTGCGGAAAGTACGGTTTCACTCCCTTGTGGAGCGAAAAGAGGCTGCATACCTCCTAACGATGCAGGATTCGCGACACCCTTTGGCAACACCTTTTAGCAACACTCATTAGCAACACCTTCAACTCAACCCTGCCGGGGCATATCTGTCCCGTATGGGCTGGATATGTCTGCGGTTCTTCCGAGGATGTATCCATGACAGTTGACAAGGCATTACTGCAAGAGCTGGTCGTTGTGAACGCTGACTACGATATCTGGAGCGGACAGGTTCGCCTGGAAGACAAGGATATCAAGTTGGGTGAAGGCGGCGAGCTACCCCCTGACCGTGTGGCTCAGCTGGGTAACAAGACGATCTGCGATCCGGCATCGCTCAAGGTGTTTCGCTCGCTTCGCGGTGCGACACGCCGGATGCTGGAGGGCTATGGACTTCCTTTCCTGACCGGATGGGCCGTTCCTCGCAGCAAACTTTCGGAAATACTGGGCAAGCTTGAGACGGCTCGAATCACCTTCGAGCAGGAAAAGCAGGCTTTTTTGGGCAACTACGACAGTTCTATCCAGAACTGGATTGCGAACAACGTTGGCTACGAAGAGGCTATTCGTAACGGCGTCCTGGACCGCAATAGCGTAGAGAAACGTCTGAAGTTCGATTATCAGGTGTTTCATATCCAGCCGGTGTCCGGCGAGCCAAACGCTGAGAAGCGTCTGGCCGATCAGACCAAGGGCCTTGCAGGTCAACTGTTTCGGGAAATCGAAACGGAAGCGGACGAGTTTTATCAGAAGTACCTTCGTGGTAAGGCTGAGATCAGTGTCCGTACCCGCAAGCGTCTGGAATGCCTGGCTGACAAGGTGGATGGTTTGAGCTTTCTGAACCGGGCTTTCGAGCCTGTCGTAAGACTGCTCAGGGAAACCGTTGATGGCTACGATCAGCATGCTGATCACGGTCCCATCGGTGCACCATTCTTCTTTCAGATCCACTCGGTCGTCACGATCCTGCGTGATCAGGCCCAGATGAAGGACTTTGCAGACGGCAATCCTGCTGCACAGCCCGACGACGATGCCTTTGACATGGCGCTTCCCGCGCACATGACTCAGACCGTTTCTGCTCCACCAGCGGTTCAGGCTTCTGCTGCTCCGGTCAAGCCGGCGCGTCAGGTACCTCAAGCCGTTCAACAGAGCTTTGATCTGGACGAGCTTTTCCATGATATGGATTCGTTCCTTGACGAGGCGGCAAAGCAACCTGTGGCATCTGCTCCGGCAGAACCTACGGCTGTTTCTCCTACGGTCGCAACACCCCTGTCCGAGTCCTCGGTCAAGGATGTGGCACAACCGGTAACACAGGCTCAGCCTTCGAATGCTCCGGCGTTCGAGATGTTTGAACCTGAGGACAACTACTACCTGTAGTCGCTGTTTCTTTCCCCCCATGGCGGGCCATTCCCGCTACTGGGGATGGTCTGTCCTCCTTTTCTCAAAATGAGGTGTGACATGACTGCAACTGCTTCCAGCAAGGCTTCCCAGAGCATTTTCGCGGCATTGCCCATCGTGGCTGCAGCGTATGGCGAGAAGTTTGGTGTGAAGGTAATCGTGGGTGGCCAGCAGGCGATGACTGATGGCCAGACCATTGTGGTACCTAACGTACAAAGCGACAGGTTTGGGGATGCTCTCTGGGGCTACCTTGCACATGAAGCCGCGCACGTCAGGATGACTGACTTTGAAGTCGGAAGGGATGAAATAGCGCGTTCGGATTTTCTGAGAACGATGCTCAACACCTTTGAAGACTGCCGGATCGAGCGCGAGATGATCAAGCTCTATCCCGGTACAGCCAGAACGCTTAATGCTGTAGCGGCGTACATGGTTGATCAGAGGCATTTCGAGATTCCGACAGGGGATACTCATCCTGCGAGGATACTTGAGGCGTACTGCCTGTACTTCCTGCGATGCAAGGTGGTAGGGCAGCACGTTATCGAGGACACGCTGGTTGCCACAACAGCCGTCTATGAACAGGTCATTCCGAAAGGTGTGCAGGTTCGTCTGGCGGTCTTGCTGGGGCGAGCAGGGCAGCTGAAAAGTACGGCCGATGCGCTGGTGCTCTCACGGGAAGTCCTCAGGATGGTTGAAGAGGAAGCCCAGAAGGAGCAGGACGCGCAACAGCCGGCTCCTCAGAGCCAGCCGTCACCGCAGGACTCGACTCAGCCACAGGCTGGATCAGGTCAGGCGGGTGGCCAGTGCTCTGCTGGCGGCGATGCTGGAAATGCTCAGGCCACTGCCTCGGGTAGTGCTTCGAGTACAGGAGGTGATGCAGACGCCAGCAGTCCCGGTGTCATGCAGCAGATCCTTGATGCACGAGCAGACGATCATCTCAAGGACAAGACAGAGGCCCTTCGGGCCGACCTCAACTCCGGTGCTGATCAAACTGCTCCTGTTGTCAACGTACCCACTGCGCTTGAGGTGATGAATGATCAGGCGTCAGGGCAGATGTTGATTGGACAGGTGGCGGCAGCTTCCAGCCGGATTCAGTCGCAACTCATGGGCCTGGTTCAGGCCAGCCAGCGCAACGGGTATACACCGGGGCGTCATGGCAGGCATCTGGACACGAACCGGCTCCATCGGCTCGTCAGTGGTGATACGCGCATCTTTCGGCGTAGCGCTGAACGAAAGCATCCTGATACGGCGGTTCATCTACTGGTAGACATGAGTTCGTCCATGGACAAGCTCATGCCTTCCGGTGAACACGTCTATGAGGTTGCTCGTGATGCCGCCATGGCGCTGGCGCTGGGGTTGGAGAAGATCAACGGGGTAAACCCGGCAGTTACGTTCTTCTGCAAAAACAGCCGTCAGCCCGTCTGGAGTGTGGTGAAGCATGGACAAAAGGTCAGCCGTAATGCAGGCCGGTTCAGTTTCTCACCGGATGGCGGGACACCCATGACCGAAGCGATCTGGTACTCGGCTTTCGAGCTGAGCAAGACCCGGGAGCGACGGAAAATGGTGTTGGTGGTAACGGATGGCGAACCCAATAACGTCGGTACCTGCCAGCACGTCGTGCAGCTCTGCCAGCGCAGCGGTATCGAGATGATCGGTATTGGTGTCGGCAAAGGTGCAAAGGTAGCAGGGCTTTTTGCGTCGTCGATTCAGATCGAAAGCGTAAATGACCTTAAACACACACTGTTCCAGTTGATGAGTGATGCGTTGACTGGTGTTGCCGTGTGATTTCAATAACCCCTTGGGGCAGACATGCCCCTCTGGGGTCGTGCTGCCCTTCATTTGGAGCAGCACGCCATGAGAAGAGCCCTTGCACGCTTCAATGAATTGCAGCTGTGCCTGGATCTGCTGTTTTTCGAAGAGCTACTCGACGCCTCCTCCGAGGAACAGAGTCGCATCCAGTGGACCGATGAAGAAATCAGCCTGCTCCGGCAGCGGATGCTTCAGTACGGCCTGCATGCACTGGCTTCGACGAAAACCTGTAATTCCACCCGAGACGAATGGATCGAGTGGGTTGAAGACGATCACCTGACACCCTTCAGTTTCATCATCTGCGCGCAGGAAAGCGGATGTGATCCGGAAGCGTTAAAGGTTCGTGTTCAACGACTGGTGCGGTAGCAATACCGCTTACACCCCATGGGGCACAGCCCCCTGGGGGTTCGTGCCCCTTCTTTTTGGAGAAGAGCCATGAACCACGTAAGCGACCATCCGCACTTTGTACAGCTACAACAGGGCCTTGCAGAAGGCACTTCCAACGACTGGTTTATCCGGCATCTGATGCCCAAGGCCGTCGTAATGAACCGGCACTGGCGAGCAATCCTGACCGAGACCAACGGTGAGCTGCTTGGCCTTGAGCTGGAACATCCAAAGCTTCGCAGCTACGCCGTGATCATGCCTGACCCATCAACACCCGGCATGTATCGCGCGCAGTACTTCGACAGCAAGGGGATGAAAGCGCACATGACCTGGGCCACACCAGAGCAGGTGCTCGAATCCCTGATCATGGCCGGCTACGTCAGGATCTCTCGTGGTGCCCTCGAACGCTTCAGCGTGACAAGGGAATGGGCGATCGGCATGTACAAGGTCGACCTGATTCGCAGGCTTAACGCAGGCGAAATCTGCTTTGCCAGTGCTGAAAGGCTCCTCATGGAGTTTGAGGCGCAGGTGCAATCCGTGGCCGCTCGTTAGCCACGTCAATTACCCACCCATAAAGGGGGCTTTCCCCCTTTATGGGGAAGGCTCCCTTTCGGGTTGGGGCCAACACAATCCAACTCAAGTGGTGAGCGTATGAACGGTAATGCAGCAAGAGAGTCACGCAAGTTCTACGACAGCAGGAAGGTCAAGGATCAGGCGTCGGCGTATGGATGGGTAGGCATCATGCGGGCACTGGCGCCTGATCTGGAACGCGCCATCTCCAGACTCGGTCGTCATGTGCCTTGCCCGGTCCATGGTGGAACGGACGGGTTTCGCCTGTTCAAGGACTTCAATGTCCGAGGCGGTGCGATCTGCAACAGCTGCGGTGCGTTTGGTGATGGTCTTTCCCTGCTCTGCTTTGTGAAGGGAATAGACTTTCCGGAAGCGCTTGTAGAGGTTGCCGAGTTCCTGAGGGTTGATCCTGAACCCCCACGGTATCAACGTCGTGAGACGTCCGAGAGGCGTCCTCGTCCTGTCCAGCCCCGTCCGCGGGAAAAGGCAGCTGAGGACCACAGCGCTCCACGTGCCATGCAGGAAACAGCGGTGGTTCGTGAAGCGGCTGTAAAGGAGGCGAGCAATGATGAGTGGGCTCGACTGGTTAAACCCGGTCGTCGTGGTCCCATTGATCTGAAGGCGCGCGCCGAGGCACTCAAGGCAAGACAGGCAGAGGAAATCAGCTGCGAGGCTGATCTGGCTGAGCGCTTTGGGTACGAGGTGATTGAGCACGAATCTCAGCCAGAACCTGAACCTGTGAAAGCTCCACCGGTAGCACCGGCCATCATTATTGAGCCGGAAAAACCCAGGCTTGCACTGGTCAAGAGTAAGCCCGTGTCTGCGTCGAGGTCAGACTACAACAGCCTGAACGTCGAGCGTCACTGGCGTGAGTCGTTGCCGTTGACTTCAGCCATGGCCGAACCTGCTCGGTTGTATTTGCAGGGACGCAAGGTGCTGCCGCGAGGTGGCGCTGACTGGCTGGACAATGACTGCGTACGCTTTCATCCCGCACTCCCGTACCGGGAAACCGTGACGGAAGTGGATATGGAGACCGGGGAAGAGCGGGAAATCAACGCTGAGACAGGAAAGTTTCCAGCGCTTATCTGCGCCATTGTAGACAACAAGGGTGAGATCCTGACCCTTCACCGAACCTACCTGAGCAGTACGGGTAGCAAGGCCGATGTAGAAAGTCCGCGCAAGATGATGCCGGTCCCCGAGGGGAAATCGATCAGAGGCGCGGCGATCCAGATGGGTACTCCGGTTGATGGAGTGCTTGGTGTTGCCGAAGGGCTGGAAACAGCGCTCTCGGCGTACCGCGCAACAGGTATTGCTACCTGGAGCACGGTCAATGCAACACTGCTTGAAGGCTTTACTCCGCCAGCAGGGGTTCACACGGTACTGGTCTGGGCTGACAAGGACAGATCCTGCACGGGTGAATCGGCGGCCATGAGGCTCAAGCTGCGTCTGCAGCAGCAGGGTATCAGGGTGATCGTGATACTTCCTACCGCACCGATCCCTTCCGGCAGTAAAGGAATCGATTGGAACGATGTGATGATTCGTCAGGGCATTTCGGCTTTCCCGAGCCTGGCGCTTCTTCGCAGCGTAGTAGGAGGTTAAGCCATGCACTCCAATCCACACCTGCCTGCTGATCTGCTCGACACCACTCCGGGTTCGGCCACACGAGGCGTTTTTGCGCCTCCGGCCGGCTGGGAGGGGAGCGAGCAGGACTATGCTGCCCTGATCCGGGATCGTTTCGATGCCCGGGAAACACAGGCGCGCATTCTGTTCATCATAAAGTATGCGGCTCAGGGTCCTGTGACCTGTGCAGGGCCGTATGCCACGATGGCGGCTCGCATCGTTCACCGTCTGGTGAAGAAATGCGGGAAGGAATGCTACAACCTTGTTGTTAAGTGACAAAAAGAAACCAGCCTTCGGGCTGGTTTTCTTTTCTAACTGACCAGCAGAAGCGGACCTAGTCCTTGATGGACATCCAGCTCTCAACGGTGTCGGCGCCGTACTTGGCTTTCCACTGCTTGAGTACCTTGTGGTTGCCACCCTTGGTTTCGATGATCTCGTTGGTATCCGGATGCCGATAGACCTTGATGTTACGGGCGCGGCGGGGATTGCTTTGCTCGGCTGGCGCAGCACTGGCCTTCTGTTGGAGGAGTTCTGGCGCTACCGCAGCAACGACATCACGTGGGCGTTTGCCATACTTCTCCATCAGCTCATTAAGCTCGTCGAGAAATTGGAGATCCTTTTTAAGTTCTTCGCTTGAAGTCAGTTCTTCCAGACGCGCTTGCAAACGCTTTAGTTCTGCTTCCGTTTCTTTAAACTCATTCAATAATGTCATCTTGATTAATCCGGTTAGTTGTCAGGGGCAGATTCAGCCTAGCGGCAAAGTGTCTCTTGGGCTAACAATTTTACAAAGAGGTACATTATGACTTGCATTCTGAAATTTGGTGGTAGGTTTATATCAAACATACTTTCCGGTGACGGGGAACGCTATCATGATGTTATTAAGTACACGTACGGTATAGGCAGAAGATGGTAGTTACCTTGTCTACTGGTGGACAGGTCTCAAAAAGAAGGGTGTACTTTCTGTCCAATTCAAGGATTATATAAAGGATGTCAAACTGGCTGTCGAACTGGTAGCCATTAGGCATCTTCTTTACTTCAAGCAGGTATTTAATCGTTACCCCATAACAGGGGCCGGTATTTATCTAAGTGTCACGGATGAGGCCATGGTTGAGATCCTGGGTAATGGCCTTCCACCCAAGCACCTGTATCCCTATGCGGCGTTACTGGGTCGACTCTATGGATCCAAGACACAGGTGCCCAATGAGCAGGATCTGCCGTTCAATCGTGATGACCCTGACTTTGGCGAAGTGGAGTATGTCTATCCCACGGAAGAATATCGCCAGTGCAAGGTCATGCTGGAAACGCCTGCCCTGGGCCGAATCAGTCTCACCCAGCACGCAGTAGATGCCTATTTTGAGCGTGTCAGCAGTGGCAAACCCCGCTGTCCATGGTCAAGCCTGGCACGCAGGCTCTCGCATCCTGAACTTAGGCTGGTACCCATGCCAGAGCGGATCAGGCGCCACAAGCTATTCAAGTTTGGCAGCGTGGATGAGGTGGAGACCTGGGGACACGAGACCAGCAAATTCCTGTATCTCCTGATCCGGGACGGCGAGCAGAAAACTGTAGTCACCTGCTTTGAACGCAGGCCTCAGGATCGGGTATAACGTCTCAACCACAAGAGGAAACAGCATGAACAAATCTGAACTGGTAAAGGCTATTTCTGAGAAGGGGCAGCTGACGCTCAAGGAAGCCGAGGCTGCGCTTAACAGCGTGATCGAGTCGGTCACCGAGGCCATGAAAAGCGGTCAGGATGTCGCGCTGGTGGGCTTTGGCACCTTTACCGTTAGGGAGCGTGCGGCGCGTACCGGACGCAATCCGCAAACGGGTAAACCTATTGAAATTGCGGCCAGCAAGTCAGTGGCGTTCAAGCCGGGCAAGCAATTAAAGGAAAGTGTGGCCTGATCTGCCTTTTATTATCAAGGCCTGCTCGCGCAGGCTTTTTTATTTCCAGCTTAGTTAACTTTTATCCCTTCGGAGTACTTGCATAACCGGATTTGCATGAGACAGTGGAAATAACTTCCAGTGTTCAGGCAGGTCAGCCATGTTTATCTCACTTGTTGATTCAATCAAGGAACCGGCACTTCTCACCAGTTGTATCAGCAATGTTCACTACCGCACCTACAAGACCAAACAAAAGGTCAGGGAGTCTGGTCAGGTAGTTGATGTAATGTTGGACATGGCCTCGCTAAAGGTTACAGAAATTGATTTTAAAAGAACGATCATGCGCTCTCAGACTATTACGTTTGAGATAACGTCCGAAGGGTTATTAAAGAAGAACGGGCGTAATGAAGTCGTCTTTCAACAAGCACGTGAATTCAATCCCCATGCCGGTAAACTTGAGGGAGGTATTCATATATCCAAGCATTCGCTCAGCGAGCGTGAAATTAAACGGTTCGTTGATCGCGTACTGGCCTTTGCCGAGCATGACTTGATTGAGCTGGGTGCCAAGGGCCGTCCCAATGTTACCAGCGAGCGGCTCTATGTAGCGGGATGGTTCCAGAAATTTACCAGCCATGGCGTGGTGCCGGAGCAGGCGAGGCCCGCACGTCAGCCGATTCAGGACGAAGGTGAAGAGGCTAGCTGGGAAGAGCCTACGCCTCTGGTTGATCCTGAGCAGACCTGTGTTCTCGCGCCCAGCCGAGTCATTGAAGCGCTGGCAGTTTCTCCCTTACGACTCAAACGCCTGTCGCTTGTAGATGGCAAGACGCGCCTTGCCGTGTGGTGTGATGGCAAGCCTTTCGTGATCTGCGGCCAGCCTGAAAGCCGCATGGCCTCTGGGCTGGCGCACTCTCTAGCCAGTGCCCCGTGGCTTCCCTTACTGGCTCGCTACCTGGGAATTAAGGCTGATGAAATAGCGGTAGGAACCATCAGCGACGGGCAGTACAAGACAGATCACTACCATGCCTTGTGTCTGGATAGTCGCCCGCTGTGCCTGTTCGACCTGCCTGAAGAAACACATGCGAGGGCTGGCGTCCTGTGTCTGGATGATGACCTTGGCTCACTGCTGCTCAAGCAGTGGAACGCTACCGGTATCCGGGTAAAGGATATGGCACGCATCGATGCCTTGTGCAGGGCTGCGCCGGCACTGGTTAATTCACTTGACCGGCTGGAGCGCGCCGTCTCGGCCATATCCCTTTCGCCACTCATCACCGAAATGGTGGATCGCCCTGTTCAGGTAGCCCGACAGACGCTGGCTCAGGCGCTAGGACATAGCTAGCCGTTTGAGGCAGGCGAGCTGTGGGGAAAAGGTGTGGGATACCTTTAGGCACTCTTGGGCAATCGCAGTTCTAATGGACCTTATAGGTATATATGTATGAGGATAGTAAATCCTCATACATTGTTTTGAAATCAGAACGTTAATCAGGGAATATACCCTCAACTTTGGAGACCTTTCCGATGACCAGTCAATCCGAGATCCAGCTGACTCATCCAAGCGGTGCCCTTTACATGGCCGAACCCAAAGGACAGGAGGAATGGATCTTGTCCTGGCCGGAAGGGAGCCGCCGGTTCTTCGGAAACCGTAGAGAAGCCACCTCCGAACTTAAGCGGGAAGTATCAGCACGGCCTGCGGCCTGGGACAGCGAGTGCGCACATGACCTGACGACCTATCATGGGATGATAGGAGCCTACCGCCGCCTGCTACAGGCCAACCCGGGCAAGGCACTGGTCATCGAGCAGGAGAGCTTTGCCATTCTGCTGGGAGAAAACTACGTCGCCAACTGTGGCGCTTATCATGATGGTGCTCCCTATATTGATCATTAGTGTGATCTTCTGGAGTCGTGGTGGGAGAGTCGCGGTTGCTGGTGCTGGGACGAAACACCAGAGCAGAGCGCCAGCAGGGTACTTCAGCCTGTCTTTGTTGATATTGACTGATCGCACGGTCTGGCGCTGGTCCATCACGGCCTGATGCTGAACCCAGCGCCAGCAGACTACATTTGCCATGGAGAGAAAGATGGCTCTGGACAACGCAACAGCGCTACCGGGCGTACGTGTGGTAACTCGTTTTGGTAACGGTGTGATTGCCAGTACCAGTCCCGATCACCGGGCCGAGGTACGGCTCGATCAGCCGATACGAGAGAACGACCATCAATACTGGGCCGCCTTCAGAAACCTGCGCAGCGAAGCCGAGGTTGAAGCCGAAACCCGCGAGACACTGCGCGCAGCTCCGGCCATGCTTGTGCTGGTCCTGGTCATGTTGGGGCTGGTCTACTGGGCACTCGGTGCGCTTGATGAATACTTCAGCTATGGCGAGCAACCTGCCACCGCCGAGCAGATCGCTCAGTTTACGGCTGGCTCTACATGCCATCGTGAGCAAGTCCAGAGCGAGCTGAATCAGGGTCGGTTATTGATCAATGATGATCTGGACAGGCTCTCCAGACGCTGCGAACGTCTTGAGAACGAGGCGCAGGAGTTGAGTGTTGCCAGAGAGCAGATAGCTGCGCAGCGCAATGCAGTATCAGGTCTATGAGCAAACTAACCCCCAAACTTGTTAAAGCCCTTGCCGAACCTGGAAGCTATCAGGATGGCCGAGGCCTTCAGCTTCGCATTTCCGCCCAGCTTCGCAAGAGCTGGATCTTTCGCTACATGATCAATGGCCGGCGGCATGATCTTTCGGTGGGCAGCTATCCGGCAGTCTCCCTGCGTGATGCGCGCTTGGCGGCAGACAGGTACCGGCTTGAAATCTCACGCGGGATCAATCCAGTCCTTGAGCGTCGGAAAAAACGTGAGGGCAAATCCTCTGAGAAGCTGGAAGCAAAGACCTTTCAGACCGAGGCTGCACGTTATATTCGAACGCACTCGCCCAGCTGGAGCACCAAGCACTCGCAGCAGTGGCAGAATTCACTGGCAAAGCATGTCTTTCCTATAATCGGCTCCATGCCTCTTGCCGAAGTCGATACCGATGATGTCCTGGAAGTGCTAGAGCCTATCTGGAGCGTTATCCCGGTAACGGCCAGTCGGCTGCGCAACCGTATTGAACTGGTCCTCGATGCGGCCAAGGCCAGAAAGCTGAGGGAAGGGGAGAACCCGGCGCGCTGGCGCGGGCACCTGGACAAGCTCCTGCCCAAACAGGGCAGCAGGGTCAAGCCGTTTGGCTCGTTGCCTGCTGAGGATACCGCACGGCTCATGCATCGACTCGATAGTCTGGAGGGTGCTGCAGCACGCGCAACAGAACTCATGATCCTGACTGCAACCCGTAACAGCGAGACCTGCGGCGCACGCTGGTCCGAGCTGGATCTTGAACATAAGCTCTTGACTATTCCGGGCGAGCGCATGAAGACGGGCAAGACGCACCGCATCCCGCTGACCGAGGCCATGATTGAGGTGATCAGCCAGCAGAAGGGCCAGCATCCGGAGTGGGTTTTCCCAAACAGTCGTCGCACGGGCTGTATTCCCGGCAATGCCATTGGCCGCGTACTGGGTACCTTAAAGGTTCACATGGCAGTACCGCATGGCTTTCGTGCAACCTTCAGAACCTGGGCGGCAGAGACTACAAATTACCCCCGCGAGGTCTGTGAGATGGCCTTGGCGCATACGCTGGGCAGCAAGGTAGAAGCGGCATACAACCGTGGGGACCTACTGGAAAAGAGAAGGAAGCTGATGCAGGAGTGGAGTGATTTCCTTTATAGACGCCGTGAGCGGACTTCGCATGCCAAGACAGGGTTTACGGGGGCTATCGCGTAAGACTGGTCAAATATTTAGCAAAGCGAGCGATTTGAATCAGTTGTTAGGCTGCGGCTTTCTACACATGACCGCCACTTTCTACATACTCGAATCGAGCAGACTTGGCGGCTTTGTAGGCGCGTGAGATCTCATTTATCTGAGATTCTGGTTCAAGAGCAAAGCAATAGCTCCCGTTCGGGCTTTTGGCCCACGAAACAGACCTTTCATACCTGCCCCATTTGTACTTCGGATGCTCTGCTCCTCGCTTGGCTAGGAAGTACCTTCGATCTAGCTTTACAAGAAGCTCTCGGGTTAACTCGGTATCGTCATGCGGAATTCGCTCGTCTGGAAACGTCTCTCTGAGGAAAGGTGGTAGGTCAGTTTCAAACGTCCAGTTCCACATAGGAAATGTGTGAGAAGCCGCATGCCACATGCTGTGGGGTTCGCCTGCGAAGACCTCGAGGGTGTCAGAAATTTTGTGTTCGGGCATAACATGAGTAAGAGGTGCATGTATGCCAACCAAGAAGAAACCCCTGCGTGACCTGCCCAAGATCCCCAAAGAGCTGCTGGAGCAGTTCGGTGAGGGCCTGATGACTGCAGAAGCTATCGAGGATGCCTCTGCGGCATTTAAAAAGGCCTTGATCGAGCGTGCTCTGCATGCCGAGCTTGGCCACCACCTGGGCTATCCGCCGGGCGCGCAGCGCCCAGAGGATGAGTCCAACCAGCGTAACGGCAAGAGTGGCAAGACGGTTTTGACCGGTGATGGCCCGCTACGGCTGGACATTCCCCGTGATCGAGACGGCAGTTTTGCGCCCATTCTGATCCCCAAGCTTGAGCTGCTCCAGGTACGCCTTGGCCAGCGGCGAGGCCACCCGGCTTCCGGATTCCCGTGAGCGCTCATCAGCCGGCTCAGGCGGGCGAATGCGCTTGCGCGGTGCTGGTGGTACATCTCTTCGTGCGGCCCAAAGCGTGAATTCGCCCTGGCAGGCTCGCTTGATCAGCCCCAACAAGTAGGCAATGGGTTTGCGGATGTCGCCGCGGCTACAGCGAACCGCTGCTTCATTGATCACCGCTTGTCGCTGTTCGGGCTCGAGCTGGCACAGCGCCTGGACTGCCCGGCGCTGTTCATTCGGACTCAACTGCAGACCCTCTGGCCAAGCGGCGCTGCCATCGGCCGAGCTGGGCGGTACTGTACTTTTTTTGCTTTGTTTTTGTACGGTACGGTCGAGCGTCGGATTCCGAACGGCAGCCGTAGCCGGGAAATTTACGCTGGGTTCGGAATTGGTCGAGGACGGTGCGGCAGACCGAACGCAGTGCGCCTCGCTTAGTTCGGAATGCTCGACATGGCTGTCGGCCTGCAGCGGCAAGGTCTGTTGAGCGCCTGTTGCGGGGAGCGAAGCCATCATGGCCAAGGCCTCGTCAGCCACCTCCGGATCCGCCCGTAGCTCTTGGAGAAGATGCTGAGCGAGATCGCGCACGCCTTTGGTGGCGTGGGACAGGTTTTGGCTGATCAGGGGCAGGTAGCCGGCATCTTGGTCGATGGCTTGTGCGGGTGACAGCGGCGCGTCGTGCAGCACGTACACGCAGCCGCGCAGGCAACCCTGCTCATCGCGATACCGTTCGCTCAGGCTGAGCCAGCGGGTAGCACGCAGCACATTCAGCGCGCGGGCGATGGTCTCGCGTGAAGCCTGCGCGCCACAGGGGCTGGTCGCCAGGTATGGCTGCAGGTCCTGATAACGTGGGGTACGCATTTGCCGCTCGGTGATCAACCAGCGCAGCACTAACCAGAGATTGCGCTCCACGGGCGTGAGCCGGCGATCCTGCAGCAATCCCCGCGGTAACGGTTCGTGGCTGCCGTGGTACACGAAGCCCGGCCCCTCTGCCAGTGCACGGGCAGCCTTGGCTTGTTCGGCCTGCTCCAGACAGCGCTTGAGCGTGACCATGCTCTGGCGCACCACATCGGCCCAGTCCACGGTGTAGAAATTCAGCATGGGATACCTCCGTAAAGCTCGATCTGCTGCCAGATCAGGGTCAGGCTGATCTGCTGTTCCTCGGCCAGCATCATCATTGCATCCAGCGGTTCACTGTCCGGATCTTCAGCCCGCAACTGGCGCCAGCGGTTCCACACCGCATGCTCCTGAGTCTCGCTGAGCTGGACGGGGCGGCCGCGATGGGTCTCGATCTTCAGGATGCGTCGGCGCAACGCCGTCTCGGAATGGTCGAGGCCGAAGCAGCGGTACATGATGTTTGAACTTGCCCCGAGCTTGAGGGCACGGTTGATCAGCCGCTCGTTCAGCTCGTCGCGTTCGGCCTGGGCGATCAGGCGCCGCAGCACCGTGGTGTCGACCTTGATTTCGACCCAGGCGATCGTGGAGTGCGCCAGGTGGGACAAGGTCGTAGGCGGCAGCGACTGCAGCACCTCGATGTCCTCGTCGCCGAGGCCCAAGGCCTTGCAGCGTTGCAGCCGACCATGGCGCAGCTCATGCAGGACCTGGTTCAACATGGCGTGGTTCAGCAGATTGAACGACGTGCTCATGCGGCACCTCCGAGTGTCAGCGGGTGGACGACAGCGTGAGTTCGATCAAGCGTCGAGAGAGCCGGATAAGTGAAAACAGTTGCGCCAATTGAGGATCGGGGAGCCGCTCAATCCCGATCGCGAGCTGTGGGCGCTCGATCAGTGGCAGGTCGTAGGCACCCAGTAGCAGTTGGCCGAACAGCGCCGCCGGGAGCTGCTGACGTTGCTCCCAAGCAACGTCATCCTGCACGCGCAGCAGCGCGCCCAACAGCAGCTGAATCCCGGTGCGGTGCGGTGTCGAAGGCGCTGCTGTATCGGGCGCCAACGAGAAATCCAGGCCTTCCTCCGTGGCGCAGACCATGTGTGGCGCATTGGCGTAGCCGGCCAGTTCGCTGGCCAACTGCGCGCAGGCCTGGCGCAGTTGCACCAGGTCTTCCAGAGCCGGCGGTATCGGCCAGAGGGTATCCAGTGAATCGGGCAAGCACAGGCGCCCAGCACTGCCGAGATTGGCAGACTGAGCGGGCGGTGGCGCAGTTGGAGTGCGTACCTGTTCATGGGTGACGGCAGGAGGCTGCTTCAGGTCTGCCTGTTCGGGTTGCCTATCAGCAGGTTGCGGAGGGCAGACCAGCTCCGGTGAGTGGAGCCCCGTGGGGGCTTCAGGCTCACTACCGGAAGTGGTATCGGTGTCTTGGCCCACGCCCAGCGGCGAGGGCAGGGACCGGTCGGGCGTCAGTGGCTGACGTGATGCCTGGCCGCTATCCTGGAACAGCTCCAACGCCAGCAGGCGTGGTGACTGGTCCAAGGATTTCGCCATGTGCGCGAGCAGTTCGTCCTGCAGCTCGGCGGTGTCCAGCTCGGCGGCTGTGCAGTCGAACGTAGACAGCACCTCCAACCACAACGCGGTGAAATCCAACCGTGTCGCAACGTACCGATTCCACACCGATTCGGCACGTCGACGCAGGTTAAGGGTCCGCTCGATCGAAGGTCTGCCTAAGCCGGCGTACAAGGTTTGCGGGATCGCCGGCAGCAGGTGCTCCAGGGTGTCCAGCATCCGGCTGATGTGCGATTGCGAGATTGGGTAGCCGCCGGCCGATAGTTGCGCCGCCAGTTCACGTTGACTCAGGCTACCACCGTCTACCAGAAGCATGTCGCGGAACTTGGCCACGGCCAGGGCCCGCTCGATGAAAGTCAGTTGGCCGTGCAGGTCACTTTCGGCCAGATGGCCCAGCAGCGTATGGAGCTCCGACTGCCAGGGGCGAAACAGGCAATGGATGCGGAAAAAACGGTCGTCACGGGTTTCTTGCCACAGTTCGCCGAGGATACTCAGCCGTGTATTGCCGCCATTTCGGATGATGAACTGCGGCTCGCCGGGCCGGCGCGTGATAGAGGGGGGCTGGTCCAGGCCGCGGTCGCGGATGGAGGCCTTCAGTTCCTCGTACAGCGGATTACGGATGAAGCGTGGATTGTGCTCGTAGGGCCGCAGCTGCTCGAGGGTCACCACCATCGGCGTGTCGCAGTCGGGATCGGTGGGCGATACCTGTGTTGCCCGCTGTGGGAAGTGCCCGTGCTGGAGCTGGCGTGTAATGTCTTCGGAGGTTGGTGGTTTCATGGGTTTGCCCCTGATCTGTCAGTGCAGGCGGCCCCGCCCTGGCCTTCCCAGTTGTCTGCGTGGGTGGGGCAGCGGGGGGAAGGGCAGGGCACTAGGCGGGTCGGCCGGTGACGCATTCCTCTGAGGCAATGCTGTCGGGATAAGAGCGCGCACGGCCCCTGGGCTGGGCCAGTCGCTGCTCCCACTCCGGGAACAGTTCATTGGCCAGTGCCCGCATGACATCGGCCGCGCAGCGACTGCGCGATCGAGGGGCGGCTTTCGACTCGATCCGATGCACCGGCAATCCCAATGACGCGGCATTGAGGTACGCGACGCGATCGGGAATCACCGTTTTACAGACGCTGACATGCGGGTCGGCGGCAAAGGTGTTGCGCAGGCTCTGCATGATCAGGCAGGTATCGCGCCGGTTGGCGTTCACCTGATTGAGAAGCAGTTTCACCGGGGGCAAGTACACGCCGAGGTAGCGGTAGGGTTCCAGCTCTTCGAACAGGCCGAGCGTGCCGCGGCGCAGTTCGCGTGCCGCGAGCATTTCCGGTGGCAACGGGCATAGCGCACAATCTGAGGCCAGGATGGCCATTTCCACCACCACGCTGCGCGCGCCCTGGGTGTCGACGATCAGCACATCGTACTGATCGGCAAATGCGGGTAGCAGGTTGCGCAGGCGCAGTCGGCCATCGGGCGCGTGCAGCAGTACGGTGCCCAGGTGGCCCGCGCGGTCGTTGGAAACGATCAGTTCAAGCCGCGGGATGGTGGTGACGGAAATGATCTGCTCGGCAACCGTGAGCCGCTGCGAGATCAGTTCGTAACTGCCCGCTTCACGTGACTTGCACAGAGCGTAGTAGCTGGACAACGTCGGTTGACTGTCTAGGTCGAGCAGCAGCACCTTCAAGCCCGCGTCGGCAAGCAGGCCGCCGAGGTTGGCGGCAACCGTGGTCTTGCCGGCCCCGCCTTTGGTCGAGATCAGCGAAAGGACTTTCATGGCACTACTCCCGAACAGACAGGCGATCCTGAACCCACTGCTCAATCTCCAGCGAGTCCCAACCGACCGCGCGCGTGCCGATGCGCCGGCATTGCGGGAATAGTCCGGCCTTCATCAAGTTGTAGATGTGCGAGCGTTTGAAGCCGGTTTTTTGTTCCACCTCATCGCGGCGCATGATGTGGCGATCGGCGGAAGCTGGGGCAGGGCTGGCCGGTTGCATGGTGTCACTCCTTAGCGCCATGTGGCGCGCAGTGGGATGTGACAGTCAGTGAAGGTCCGTGGGGGTGAAAAATCATTGCCAGGCAATGGCCGCCATTGCCTGGCTATTCGGAGTTAGGCCTGCTCCGCTTGGGCCAAATGGCGGCGAGCCAACGCAAATTTCCGATCAAGGGTGTGTTTGCTCAAACCATGTAGGCCGGGAAATTGAGACAAAATAGCCTGGACTACCGCAGTCTGATTTTTATAGATCGACTGCACTTGGCCGGATTTCGACTTGCCTACGGTGATTGCCAGTAGGGCGCCGATGATCGTGTAGTGGACGCTGGCGGAGGCTTCAGGGGCTGGCTCCGCTGCATCAAGCTGCGCCGTTAGCTCGTTTTCATGGCGCTTGTAGACCGTCATCTCTTCGACAACAGAATCGTAGGCCTGATGCATTTTCTCAAACTCACGCGCGTAGAAGTCCCGTTCAGCTTGCACAGCCAAAAAGGCGTTCAAACTCACGCATTCGAGGTGGTCGATATTTTTGGGGAACAGAAATTCGGGTTTTTCCTCCGGATGGTTTAGCGCAAACCAGGCCCGCAGATCCGGACGGCGTATGGACCAATACACTCGCTCGGCGTGGTCGTTGAGCGTAATGGGCCCGCCGAGGGACGTTGCCGGTAGCTCACCCGAGGCAATGGCGTCGTAGATGCGCTCCACATAGAAGTGGAGACAGGGCCACTGCGGAAAATGCTTGAGTAGCTCACCTGAGTGGGCTATTTCGACCTGTAAGATCTCTGCGGTGTGATCGGCCAGATCGCACCAAAGAATTGCCGCATCGATGGGGTGATAGCAGCTTTTGATCGCGTCCATGGAGAACAGCCTCCAGCTGAAGTCGTCCTAATCGCCGATGGGATCATTATTTTGAATCTCATTCGAGCGAGCTAGACTCCGAAAGCAGTTTCGGATCCAATAACGTGACAAAGTATTTTCATTATAGTTCGCCGTAACTCTTCAGGCTGCGACGAGTTTTGACGTAGGTCAGTGGGGATTGTGGTTCGGTCGCAGTGCCCGACCACCTTCTGATTGAAGCGCTTTAGGGCGGCCAGCATCGTCGAGCTCGACTTGTATCAGCAACCCCCTCAGTTGCTCCATAGCCGGTGTGGCCTGGCTACCTCTGCGTGTTACCAACTCGTAGGGGTCGCTTACGGACTTGATGGCCAAGGGCAAGATGCATACGCGGTTGTGCTGGACGCACTGCTTGGCCACATCGATTGACACAAGCGCAACGAATTCGGGCTGGTTCTGCAGCAGTGACAGCGTTGCCAGAATCGACGTGGTCTCCACCAGGTGCAGAGGGAAGCGGATGCCCGCATCATGGAACTCTCGCTCAAGCTGCACCCGCATAGGCATGTTGGCCCGGTAGACGATCCACCGACTTTCAGCCAACTCCTCCAAGCGAAGTGCTCCAGCGGCCTGGAAGGGGTGGTCGATGTTGGCGATGACCGCCAGAGTCTCGTCCTGAACAAACGCACTCGAGAAAAGATGCGGCGAACTGCTCACACTCGTCCGGCACAGGGCCATGTCCAGACGCCCGCTCTCGATCTGGGTTAAGAGCGATTGGCTGGTGTCCTCAATGATCTCGAATGACATTTCCGGCTGTATGGCAGTCAGCTGGGAGACCGCCTTCATCAACAGCGGCACTGCCCCCATGATCGCCCCCACCGCAAGGCGTCCCCCGACCCCTCTCAGGATCGCATCCAAATCGTGCCGCAGGTTCGAGATATCAGTCTGCACCACCCTGGCGTACCTGATGGCGCAATAGCCGGCAGCCGTTGGTTCAAGCCCACGGTTGTTGCGATTAAAAAGCGTCGTACCAAAAGTCGTCTCGATCTCCTGAAGGGCCTTGCTTGCCCCAGGTTGTGTCAGCCCCACGCTATTTGCGGCTCCGAGAAGAGAGCGGTGCTCGTCCAGCTCGATGAGCAATCGCAGGTGTCTAGCGTGGAGCCTGGACATGATCGAGTTGAGGGACGGGGTCATTTGGTATGAATCCTAGTTATACCTGTATGGATTGTTCTCAATACCACGGCTGAATTCAGATTTCTATACTGGCGCGGCACGATGTCGCACTCGGTGCAGCGGATTGGCCTGAGATCGGCCCAAAATAACAAAGCCAGTAGGCTCGAGGAGACCCCATGTCCCTGATCAATTACATCACCCAGATCCAGTTTGAAGTCGGAGCTATTTCGCTCCTGCCTGCAGAGTGTCAGCGCATTGGTATTACCCGCCCTTTGATCGTCACTGACCGTGGTGTCCGTGCGGCAGGTATCGTCGATGTAGCTCTGAGCAAATTCACCGACTCCACTGTTCAGCTGCCGATCTATGACGGCACGCCACCCAACCCAAACGAAAATGCTGTTCGTGAAGCAGTGGCCATGTTCAAGGAATGCGGTTGCGACGGCATCATCGCCATCGGCGGCGGTTCCGCTATTGACCTTGCCAAAGGTGTAGCCGTATGCGCCAAGCACGAAGGCCCGCTGAAAAGCTTCGCTGTCATCGAAGGTGGCCTGGCTCGCATCACTCCAGCAACGGCCCCTGTGATCGCAGTGCCGACCACTGCCGGCACCGGCAGCGAAGTCGGACGCGGCGCCATCCTGATCCTGGACGACGGCCGCAAGGTGGGCGTGATCTCGCCGCATGTCGTGCCGAAGGTCGCGATCTGCGATCCCGGCCTGACGGTCGGCCTGCCGCCGCAACTCACCGCCGCCACCGGCATGGATGCGATCGCGCACTGTCTGGAAACCTTCATGTCGCCGATGCGCAATCCGCCGGCCGACGGCATCGCGCTGGACGGCTTGCGCCGCGCCTGGGCGCATATCGAACGGGCCACGAAAGAGCCGACCGACCAAACCGCGCGGGAAAACATGATGATGGCTTCGATGGAAGGCGCACTCGCTTTCCAGAAGGGACTGGGCTGCGTCCATAGCCTGAGCCATTCGCTCGGCGGAATCGACCCGCGACTGCATCACGGCACGCTCAACGCCATCTTTCTGCCGGCGGTCGTGGAGTTCAACCGAAGCGCTCCGTCCATGCGCGACGAAGAAAAGATGGAGCGCATGGCGAGCGCCATGCAGTTGCGTCAGGACACGGAGATTTCGTCGGCGCTGCGCGACATGACGGCACGCCTCGGCTTGCCGACCGGCCTTCGGGCGCTGGGCGTCACGCGCGAGATGTTTCCGCGCATCGTGTCGGGCGCGCTCAAGGATCACAGTCACAAGACCAATCCGCGCGAAGCATCGGAAGCGGATTACCTCGGCTTGCTGGAAGCGTCGTATTGACGAAGAGACGGACGCCCGACCAACGAGGCGTCCGCGCATGACACGGACGGAGACACCGCATGAACAAGAGCAAACGGATCGTACGGATCCAGCGCATTTCGATCTTCTTTTTGACCCTCGCCGGCAGCATCAACTATCTGGATCGCAGCGCGCTCTCCATTGCAAATAGCGTGATTCGCGGCGAGATGGGCTTGAGCGCCTCGCAGATGGGCCTGCTGCTGTCGGCCTTCTCGCTCGCCTATGCGTTCGCGCAACTACCGGTCGGCGCGATGCTCGACCGTTTCGGCGCGCGCGTGATGCTGGGCTGGGGCATGATCCTGTGGTCGGTCGCGCAGGCCTGCTGCGGGCTCGTCGGCAATATCCAGCAGTTCTTCTTGGCGCGCGTGTGCCTCGGCATTGGCGAAGCACCGCAGTTTCCGGCCGGCGCGAAGGTCATCGGCGAATGGTTCGCGGTGCGCGACCGCGGCACGCCGACCGGCATCTTCGTTGCGTCGACGACCGTAGGCCCGGCGATAGCGCCACCGATCCTCACCGCCATGATGCTTGCGCTCGGCTGGCGCAACATGTTCTTCGCCACCGGCGTGTTCGGCGTCATCGTGGCGATCGGCTGGTATGTGGCCTATCGCAATCGCGACGAAGTGAAGCTGGCGGCTGAGGAAACCGCCTATCTGAACCAGGACTCGCAGGAAAACGAGAACAGCAAGCCGCTCAGCGGTGCACAATGGCGCAGCCTGTTCCGGCAGAAGACGACGTGGGGCATCTTCTTCGGCTTCATGGGCGTCATCTATACCGTGTGGCTCTACCTCACATGGCTGCCGGCCTATCTTGAACACGAACGCGGTCTGAGCATCGCGAAGGCGGGCTGGGTCGTCTCGATTCCCTATGTCTTCGGCACGCTCGGCATGCTGAGCAGCGGCTTCACGGCAGACCGCCTGTACCGCAGAGGGCTGCAGGCGATCACCAGCCGCAAGTGGCCGATCTGCATCGGTCTCGTGGGCGCGGCGGCGTTCACCGTTCCGGCGGCGCTGACGCCGTCCACCACGCTCGCCGTGATCTACATCTCGGGCGCCATGTTCTTCATCAATCTGGCATCGGGCGGCGCGTGGTCGCTGATCTCGATCGCCGCGCCGCGCCAGGCGGTGGCTTCGCTCGGCGGCATTCAGAACTTCGGCGGCTTCCTGGCCGGCTCTGCTGCGCCGATCGTCACCGGCATCGTCGTGGACCGGACGCATTCGTTCGTCGCCTCGCTCATCGTGAGCGCGGTCATCGCGCTGCTCTCGGCGGTGGCGTATCTGCTGCTCGTGCACCGGCCTGTCGCGGTGTCGGAAGACGTCGGGGAAACCTCCGTCGGCGCGCTTTCCTGATTCGCACGGTTTACGCCCTATGTGCCTCTTGAAAAGATCTTTGTAGGAGTTCGAGCTTCAATGCGAACAATAACGTGTGTGGAAGACCTTCGCGTCATGGCGAAAAAACGGGTGCCCAAGGCGTTCTACGATTACGTCGATAGTGGTTCGTACACGGAATCGACCTATCGCGAGAACGGTCGCGCGTTCGCCCGGCTGACGCTCAAGCAACGCGTAGGCGTGAACGTGGAAGGGCGCAGCACCGCAAGCACGATGCTCGGACAGCGGGTCGCAATGCCCGTGGCCATCGCACCGACCGGACTGACGGGCATGCAATGGGCCAACGGCGAAATCCTGGGTGCGCGCGCAGCCGAGCGCTTCGGCGTGCCGTTCACGCTCTCGACCGTGAGCATCTGTTCGATCGAGGATGTTGCGGCTCATACGAAGGCGCCGTTCTGGTTTCAGCTCTACGTCATGCGCGACCGGGGCTTCAACCAGTCGCTGATCGAGCGCGCGAAGGCCGCCGGTTGTTCGGCGCTGGTGGTCACGCTCGATCTGCAGATCAACGGGCAGCGTCACAAGGATCTCAAGAACGGCATGACCGTGCCGCCTCGCCTGACGGCGGCGAACCTGCTTGATTTTCTGCGCAAGCCGGGCTGGGTGATGCGCGCCGCTTCGGGCAGACGCAACTTCGGCAATCTCGCCGGCTTCATCAAGGGCGGTGACGATGTGATCGCGATCAGCAAGTGGGTCGCATCGCAATTCGATCCGAGCCTCGACTGGAACGACATCGCGCATATCCGCAGTCTTTGGCCCGGCAAGCTGGTGCTCAAGGGCATCATGTGCGCCGAGGATGCGCGCATGGCGGCTTCGCTGGGCGCCGATGCCATCGTCGTCAGCAATCATGGCGGACGGCAGCTCGACGGCGCGCCGTCGACGGTCGAGGCCTTGCCCGCCGTGGTGGATGCCGTGGGCGACGCCACTGAAGTGTGGGTCGATGGCGGCATCCGCACCGGCCAGGATGTGATGAAGGCGCTCGCGCTGGGCGCGAAGGGCACGATGATCGGCCGAGCCTTCATGTATGCCCTCGGCGCGATGGGCGAACCCGGCGTCGCGCGCATGCTCGAGATTGTGCGGAACGAACTCGACGTGACGATGGCGCTGACCGGCGTCCGGTCGATCGGCGAGATCGGGCCGCACAACTTTCACGAGCCGCGTGTTGCACAAGCTTTCCGCGCGCGCACAGCTGAGGCCATGACTCAACGAGAAGAATCTGTCATTTGATTGGAGGTTGGACGCGCAATGGATCTGCAAATCGAGGGTAAATGGGCGCTCGTTTGCGCCGCGAGCAAGGGGCTGGGGAAGGGCTGCGCCGAAGCGCTGGTCGCTGAAGGCGTCAACGTCGTGGTGACGGCGCGCGGCGAGGACGCGCTGGCATCGACGGCAGCCGGGCTTCGGCAACTGAATCCCCACGTTCAGGTGATCGCCTTGGCAGGCGATATCACGACTAGCGCGGGACGGATGCGGGCATTGAGCGCGGCGCCGCGCATCGACATCCTGATCAACAATGCGGGCGGCCCGCCGCCGGGCGATTTTCGCGACTGGACCCGAGCCGACTGGATCGCGGCGCTCGATGCGAACATGCTGACGGCCATCGAACTGATGCGCGCCACCGTCGACGCGATGGCCGAGCGAGGCTTCGGCCGGATCGTCAACATCACGTCGGGTGCGGTGAAGGCGCCCATCGATGTGCTCGGGCTGTCCAACGGCGCGCGTTCCGGCCTGACCGGCTTCGTCGCGGGTCTGGCCCGGCAGAAACGGATCGCGGAGCATAACGTGACCATCAACAATCTGCTGCCGGGCTTGTTCGATACCGACCGCCTGAAGCAGTCCACCCAAGCGGCCGCTACCGCGCAGGGCAAGGCGTATGACGCTGTGCTCGAAGCGAAACGTCAGGCAATACCGGTAGGGAGATTCGGCACGGCGCAGGAGTTCGGCGCGATGTGCGCTTTCCTGTGCAGCGGACACGCGGGCTACTTGACTGGTCAGAACATCTTGATGGATGGCGGCTCGTTTTCAGGAACGTTTTGAGTTCGGTGTGACGCGGACCTCCGCGAGAGGCTTGAGCATGAGGAATCGATGGAAGAAATCTCGATCGCATCTTAGCTCTCCCGATCGTCTTCAGGAGTGCCGCTGTTTCGCCACCGTACACCGTACCCCGTCTCGGCGAGCGAACGCCTTCGCCGAGACAGAGATCCCCAGTGCTGTCGCCCAACTCAAAGGCGACATACAACTTGCCGACCACCCTTGCATCCCGAGCAGCGCGTGTCCATTCGCGTACGCCCAGGAGAAACCGGTCTGCACTATCCGCTCTACTCCATGGCTTTGCTTCTGATGCCCCTATCGTATCTAGCGACGCTTGAAACATGCGGCAGCTCATCCTGCAACCCCTTACTCCGTCTATAACTACGAGCAACTGAAGAGTCAAGCTTCGACCCGAAACAATCCGACATTTCTTGATCTCAGCCAGCAGAGGGCCTTGTCAAATTGAAGGCAGATGGCCGTACGAATCGACAGTGTGTAGGATTCCTTCTGATTATGGGGTGTCGGTGCCCAGATTGGTTGCGCTCCAGCCATACCAGCTGTCCAGACGTTGCTTCAGCTGGGCACGGTGTGTAGCAGCGTCTATGCGATGACGGGGTAAGGCGAAGTGCTGCCGGATCGGTCCGAAGCTCGACAGAAAGCGCTGCGTGCGTCGTGGATCACGGAAACCCTGCATCTGGCGCTCACGTCGGCGCGTTGGCTGGTGGCTGTTTTCCGCCCGGTTGTTTACCCGGGCCGCCGCCTTCACGAACACGTGTTTCACATTGGCCAACTGTGGCACCTCGGCCTTTGCCGCCGGATAGCTACGCAACTGGTCGGTAACAATCCTGCGCGGTACCGGGTACGAGCGCAGCATCTTTCTGAAGAAGCGCTTTGCGGCGGCCTTGTCGCGCTTCTTCTGCAACAGCACATCCAGTTCGGTCCCATGTTCGTCTACTGCGCGCCACAGCACGTATGGCTCCCCGCGCAGTTTCACGAACACCTCATCGAGATGCCAGGTCGCGCCCGATCGCGGCCGAACTGCTTTGGCCCGGCAGGCGAACATCGCACCAAACCGGTCGCACCAGTTGCGCACCGACTCGTAGCTGACCACGACGCCGCGTTCGAGCAGCAATTCCTCGATGTCACGCAGGCTAAGGTTGAAGCGGTAATACCAGCGCACCGCGCAGCTGATGACTGCGGATGGAAAACGGAAACCGTGATACGGCGAGGTACTCTTTTTCATCTCGCCATTCTACCGCCCCCCCTTCAAGTTGACATTGCCGTTCCTGCGCTTCTGCATCCAAGCCGCTCTAGACATTAATGATTCTCCGGAGAGGTTAGCCCAGAGCCGTTTCTACCAGCGCTGGGAGCAGGTCATTGCCTACCAGCGCAGTCTAGAGGAGAACCTCTCGTTAGAGTTCCCTCTAGAACTTGCCCAGCGAGCGGAGGGCATCCTCACCCTGCAGCGCAATCGACTGCCCTTGGAAGTCAGGGAGCAGTTCGATCTCGTATCTGACAAGCTGCGCGAGGTGTTGTCTGAGAACAATACCCTCAATCCCGATTACTGTGTTCGCTTGCAACATTGGGACGCCAAGCGTAGCGACTATATCCCGTCCTTGCGTTTCGACCGCCGTAACCGGCCGCTCTACATCCGGCAGAAAGACAGCATCAGCATTGAAGGCAATTTCTTGCTGCTGGATAACGACGCCCAGATGCTACGCCTGCTGGTGAGCGTACCAAGTGCCTCTCTCAAGCGGCAGAGCCAGGCGCTGGACGACTTCTTCCAAGATCGCTTGGTCAACCCGGCGCTAAAGAACATCCTGCTTGCCCCAGAACACTATCTGCCCGAGCAGGAAGAGCCCAACGCGCCCATCGCTTGGGCTAGCACCTTGGACGACAGCCAGAAGCGCGTGGTGGAACTTGCTCTCAGGGAGCGCAATATTGCTCTTATTCAAGGGCCGCCGGGCGCAGGCAAAACTACCGCCATTGTGGAAATGCTCTACCAACTGTTCTGCCAGCGGCCCAACCGTCGCGTGCTGGTGGTTTCCCAGCAGAACACAGCCGTGGATAACGCCTTGGGCAAGTTCCTAGACAAGCACGGCAACAGTTTGAAGCAGCCCATTCAAGCGATCCGCATCGGCAATCCGGAAAAGATGAGTTCGGCCATTCAGCCTTTGGGCTTCGACCGTCAGCATGACGACTTCCTTGCCGAACTCGATGCGCGGGCCGTCGAGGCAGCTGTGCGTCTGCCTGAAGCCGAAAGCAACCTTTGCCATATCTGGCGTACCATCCTCAAGCAGGCGACCCAATCCCGCGCTGGACAGGACGAGTTTTTCATTACGCTGCTGGCTGACCGCAATTTGGTGGGCGCTACCTGTGTCGGGCTGGCCACCAACAAGGGCGGCATTGACCAATTGCAGTTTGACGTAGCCATTATCGATGAGGCTGGGCGCGCTACGGTACCGGAAATCCTCATTCCCATTTTGCGCTCCAGAAAGGTCATCCTAGTAGGCGACCACTACCAGTTACCTCCTAGTATCGCGCCATTGCTACGCGAGGATGAAGCCACCCAGGCACTGGGTTTTTTGCGTGAAAACTTCCTCAGTGGAAGCTTTTTTGAGCTAATGTTTGAACGCCTGCCAGGCGAGTGTCGGGAAGTCCTCGACAAGCAGTACCGTATGGCGCCTCCCATCGGTGATTTGGTGGCGAACCTGTTCTACAGCCGTGAAGGCCAGCGCATGCTGTTCAACGGCCACCCAGATAGTTATTTTGAAAAGAGCTACCTGCTTGACGAAAGCATTTACTGGGTGGACGTGAAAGGGCGGCAGCAACAGCCCCACAACAGCATGAGCCAGGAGAATGTCCACGAAGCTGAAGAAATTACCGGCTTCCTGATTGAATTGGCCAACAACGTAAATCGGCCCACCTCCGTGGCCGTCATCACCCCTTACGGCGCCCAGAAAGAGCGCCTCCGCAAGCAGCTACGCAATATCGGTTGGCAAAATGGCCAGCTCGGTCCGCTGAGCATCGAAGTCGATACTGTCGACGCATTCCAAGGCAGTGAGGCGGACGTTGTTTGCTACTCTACCGTGCGCACTGAAGGTGGCCTCAACTTCATCCTTGATCGCAAACGCCTGAACGTCGCTTGCTCACGTGCCAAGCTGCATCTGTTGTTCTTTGGGGATAGCCATTATCTCAGCAGTTGGCGCGCCAAGGGAAAAGATGGTTTCAACCTGTTCCCGAGGATTATGAAGCACGCCAGTACTGCAAAGGTAGAGTTCAGGAAAGATCATCTAAAGGCCTCCATGTCGGAGGCGGATAGCCCGGCCAGCCATAAGGTGACTACCGGTGCGGCAAGGACTCATAGCTGCTCTACAGCTTCAAGGTGAAGCCCTTGAGAGGAAAGCCTGCCAATGTCTATATAGGGACGGCAAAGACCTGGGAGGCTAATTTTGCCAAGGCGCTGGAGAGGGCTGTAGAGATTAGGGAAAAGAGTCGGAAGGTGTTATTGAAGCCCGCGCACACGAATAATGACCGCGCTTTTAAAAAAGCTTGAGCTAGCGACAAACGAGCAAGATTTAACTACTTTGTTGTGATTCGGTATGACCCGCGCCAGCACACGTTGTCTTCAATGATAAGCTAGTGCATGGATGCACAGTTTTTGTAGCCTAAACCCCCTCTAAATACTGGAAGAAAGTGCAATCTAGAGCTAGAGTCACTTTGTGAGTTATAGCTTTGGGTTAGAGGTAAGGTATGAAACTTGAAGATCGCATGAACCGCTCAATCAAACAGCGCACAAGCGTGGTCATCTTGCGCTCAGACTTTGCTCACATGGCGAGCGACTCTCAAATAGGCCGAGTCTTGGCTCGCTTCGTAGCGGAAGGAAAGCTCATCCGTGTCAGTAAAGGTGCATTTGCCAAAACACGTATCAATAAGTTTACCGGCAAGCCTACCCCTGCCGGCACTCTGGAGACGATTGCAGCAGAGCTTTTTCGCAAACTCAATATCTCCGTAAAACCAAGCTCGCTTGTGACGGAGTACAACAGCGGAAAATCAACTCAAATTCCGATGGCAACAACTGTGAATACAGGACGTCGGCGTATTTCACGAAAGGTTACGGTAGGAAACAGCACGTTGACCTATGAAAAAAATTCCAGACGAGCTTAGGTCTGATATCGAAGATGCTGCTACAGCAGGACTCCTAGGCAACCTGCCCGCTGTCGTCGCTGAAAAAGATCAGCACATTACCGACGCACTTCGCTCTTTAGCTCAAATCCAAGTAGCGCATACTGCACGACAAAGGAATCGCCGTAAGGAAGATCAGGCCCCAGAATCGATCGACGTTGCTACGCGATTAGTTTTTGCTGGTGGAACCTGCCTATCAAAAGCTCATAGTCTAATCGAGCGCATGTCTGAGGATATTGACATCAAGGTCATATTGGATGATGTACCGGAAGGCTATGTCTTGCCCAATGGAATAGGAAGTCGGGGCCGTCTAAAGGATTTGCAGCAAGAGGTTGAGCGGCGCTTGACAGAAATGGGCTTTGAGTACGTAGTCCATGATGATGAGGATAACCCAGTCTCGCGTGACAGAAGACGCTACTACTGTCTGCTGGTTTCGTATAATGCACATTTTCAGGATGTGTCTGGCGTACTCCGCCCTCAACTCAAGCTTGAACTGATTCACCGCCCTCCGATATTAGCCGCAGAGATGCGCGAGATGGGATATATGCTTGACCAATTTATCCCTCGGCAAGCGGCCCTCCGTTTCTCCATGCCGTGCATCACGGTAGCGGAGACATTAGCTGAGAAAGTGCTGTCGCTATTGCGGCGCTGTGCCTGGAACTGGGATGGGTATCAACGCGGTGAGTTTGATACAGCATTAGTGCGTCACGTCTATGATGTCTGGCGTATTACTATTAGTCAGCCTGATGCCATCGATCCCGCCTGCCAGATCTTTGCGCAATTGGTCGATAAGGATGTAATGGAGTTCAAGGGACAGCATCCGGAATTTGACAAAGATCCCTATACGGTACTTCGGCGTAGCTTGGCCGCAGCAGCCACCCATGAGGAGCTGAAAGCGAATTTCGAGCAGCGCCTGAAGCCGTTACTTTATACAAACGATAAGCCGGATTTTCAAACTTGTTATTCCGCCTTCGCTGCTGTTGCAGAACGAATGCTGAATATAGGACAAGTCAATGGAAACTGAGGTAGAACAATCGGGATAGTAAGTAGACTCTAAATCTGATATAGCCATGCTATTAAAATATGCTCAGCTTACCTGCCAGAATTTGAAACAGACTTGCCTGAGTAACCCCGGTATGGCTATCGATACACTTCGCATAACAATAATTATGTTAAATCGATATCACTTCTGCCTGCCCTTCAGCTCTTTGTTTTATAGCTAAAAACATCGCCACCTTTCCTAATGCACTGTCTTCAACCGTACAGCCGTGCTTCAGCATGGCCCATGTACTCAAACATTGCTCTGGCCGCTCATTAACATTGAACCTTGTCTGAACTCGCATACAACTATGCCATGACCTACGGTTTGAGCTTTTATTTGATTTCTTCAGAAGAAGTGCACACAGGGTGAATACCTGATACGACCCCATAGTCGCATGTTTCGTCCACGCGTACGCGGTAGGCATCAACCAAGCATGCCTTATCCTTACATTTATTACGCTTACTCAGCCATATGCGTTGTTCATTTCTCAACTCAGCTTTAGAGCCTCCAAAATCAGATAAGAGCATGCTTTTATAATTCTCAGCAAGGGCATCATCGAGCCTGCTAAGCATGGGGTCAGTACAGATCATTTTTTCTACAGAGGTTGAGGCTTTAGTACAGTCAAACGAGACTGCATATGAAGTAGTTGTTATGAAGGCACATAAAAAGGACAGGAAACGAGAGTGCATGTTGCGCCTACTCCTAAGATGAAAACACTAGCTTATTCAGATCGATAAAGCGCCATGTACATGTGATGTACAATCTTTTGAGGAAATTCCCCTCCATTAAAGAAAACATGCTTCTGCTGAGATTTGGAGCCGAGCTCGAATGGCCTTTCAGGCTTTGTCTAACGGCCCCTAGATAGATTCAACCTCTGTAAGTTTTCTTGTAAAATAGCTAATGTGCGTTCATTTACGCAGGCTTATTCGGGCATACTCTAAATGATGGATACTAAGCAAAAGTGCAGCGGCCTCAGCATCACTGACCTGCCCCCCCCGCTTTAGTACCGTAGTAGGCCCTGGGTTTGATATTGGTTTTTCTTGCTTCAGCTGCTGCCGGCTGGCTCGCCAACTCGCAGCAAATTCTGCCGGGGTGAGATTGCCGATTGCACTGTGCGGACGGTGCTCGGCGTAATCCCTTCGCCAGGCCGCGATACGAATTCTGGCTTCGGCTAGCGAACAGAACCAGTGCTCATTGAGGCATTTATCCCGGAACTTGCCGTTGAATGACTCGATGAAGGCATTCTGCGTGGGGCTTGCCAGGCTGGATCAGCTTCAGCTTGATGTTGCGCTGGTAGGCCCACTGATTGAGCGCCTTGCCGGTGAATTCAGGACCCTGGTCGGTGCGGATCGCTTCTGGATAGCCGCGAAACCGCGCCATCTCATCCAATGCCCGGGTGACACGAACCCCGCTGATCCCGTGTTCCACCAGGATGCCAACCGCCTCCTTGGTGAAGTCATCAACCACTGTCAGGCATTTGATCCGCCGTCCTGTGCTGAGCGCATCGAAGACGAAATCCATTGACCAGACCTGATTCGGCGCATTCGGCAAACTCAGGCGCTCGCGCTCTAACGCGACACCGTGGCGGCGCCTGCGGCGCTTCACCATCAAGCAGGAGGCGCGATACAGGCGATAAATCCGCTTGTGGTTGACCTGCACGCCGGCACGCCGCAGCAGGATGTGTAGGCGGCGATAGCCAAAGCGCCGACGCTCTTGGGCCAGCTCCACCAGTTGGGCTTGCAGCCCGGTGTTTTGCTCGCTAGTACGAGGCTGGTAGCGCAGCACCGAGCGGGACAGCCCGATCAGCTGACAGGCGCGGCGCTCGGAGATGCCGGTTCGCGCCTGCATCTCTTGCACCGCCTCCCGCCGTGCTGTCGGGCTTACCCTTTTCCCCGGGCGACTACCTTGAGCGCCTCGATGTCGAGGTGTGCTTCGGCGAGCAGCTTCTTCAGCTGGCTGTTCTCCAGCTCTAAATCCTTCAGCCGTCTGGCGTCCGGCACGGTCATGCCGCCGAACTTGGCGCGCCAGGTGTAGAACGAGGCATCACTGAAGCCGTGCCGCCGGCACAGCTCCTTCACCGGCATACCGGCTTCTGCCTGCTTAAGAAAGTCGAGGATCTGCTCTTCGGTAAAACGCTTTTTCACTGCCGTCTCCTGCTCGGAAAACGGGCTCTACTAAGTTCGGCGTGGTATTGAAATCGGGGAGCAGGTCACGCTTTTTCCGCCCAAAAAAAGGTCTTTTCGGTTTCCCCTAAGCGGGCTTAGAAATCAGCTAAATCAAGAGCATCTTGTCTATCTCCCTTGTGCCAGCCGACTATCTTCTGCGCAATGTAATCTTCGTTGGGCTTTCCAAGCGTAGCTTCGTCATACAGTGGCATAAAATTTCATACAGGAAAAAAATGGATATTATCAATTGATGCTCAATTGCGAAATCGTGCCAGACAGAGTGTCCGCTATTGGCCTATTCCGTTGAAAAACTCGCCTCGTAACTGATCGGCGTCCGGCCCGGCGCCAAGTTGCTCCAGGCGAGTAGTGATTTTTCAGGCTATCGAGCAAGGTTTCTGAAGGCGAAAGCCCCTGTTCCGATCAGATCGCCAGGCCATTTACCCCTTTTTGCACTTTCGGCATCAGCCACAGGGCCATTCGCCTCAAATTCTGGGCAGTGGCAGCCAGCAAAAACTCGTCCTGCGCACCACTTAGGCCACGAAGTCGAAGCCTATCTAGGCGCAAGATGCGCTTGAGGTGGGCGAACAGCATTTCCACCTTCTTTCGTTCACAGCGAGAAACGAGGTATTCCGGTGTCTTGGCGATGCGTCGCGCTACGTCGCGGGCAGCTTCATGGATGCTCCGAGCGATCTTACGGAATACGGTATTGGAGCAGCACTTCGCTTTCAGCGGACAGGTGGCGCAGTCGGTTTGGCTGGAGCGGTAGATGATGGTGTTGGCCTTGGTCACCCGCGATCTTTTCTGGGTGAAGGTGCGCCATTCACTGCGTAGAGGTTTGCCGGCTAGGCAGCGGTATTCATTGGCCTCCGGATTCCAGTGGAAGTCCTTACTGGAGAGGCTGTCGTTCTTGCGCTCGGTCTCGTCCCAGATTGGGACAAGCGGATCGATGTTCTTTTCTTCGACCATCCAGGACAGCATCGGAGCCGTGCAATAGGCGGTATCAGCGATGAGGCGCTCTGGCGTGAGGTCAAACTGCGCTTCGACGCGCGCCACCATCGTTTTGGTCGAATCAACTTCGGCGGCACGGTGCGCCGGGGTCGCTTCTACATCCAGGATAACGCCGTGCTCAGTGTCGATCAGGTAGTTGGTGGAGTAGGCAAAGTAGGCCGGGCCACCTGGTGCTGCAGTCCAGCGAGCCAGCGAGCCAGCGGGTCGGTGAGGGAAATCTTCCTGGGGAGAGCTTCAGCCAACGCCTCTTCATCAAGCGCTTCGAGGTACTCGCGTACGGTGCGGCTGCTGAGTGCTGGATCGCGCCAATCGATTTCATCTCCCGCTACCCCACGTTGCCGGCTGGCATCCGCCTTGATGATGCTGGCGTCGACAGCGAAACCTTCGCCCTTGACTAGGCCCGCTGCCATGCAGCGCCGCAGGACCTCATTGAACAACCAGCGGAACAGATCGCTGTCACGGAAACTGCCATGGCGATTCTTCAAAAAGGTCGAGTGATCATAACTTCGTCTTCCAGGCCCAGCCGGCAGAACCAGCGATAGGCCAAATTCAGATGCACCTCTTCGTACAATCGCCGCTCGGAACGGATGCCATAGCAGTAACCGACGACCAACATGCGCACCACCAATTTCGGGTCAATCGAGGGCGCCCGATAGGACTATAGAAATCCGCCAGGTAGGCGCGCAGACCACTAAGATCCAAGCACTGATCGATGCTGCGCAGGAGGTGTTGGGGCGGGACGTGATCTTCCAAATTGAACGAGTAGAACAGGCGCTGCTGCCCACTCGTTAACAGTCCCATCATGCTATTCGCCCCCACGCTCGCTGACAGAGCAATTCTGACGACGGCATGGGGAAGTAGCTACTTTTTCAACAAAATCAGCCGAAACGGGCTGTCCGAAAAACCAGAGGCGAGCTTGCTCGCCTCACCTTCAGAAGCTGTCGCGCAGCGTTGTCATCAGATGCGCAGTTCGCCATAACTCACCGTGTTGGTATGAACGTCGTGATTCAACGCCATGAAGTCCAAGGTGGGCGTCTTCAAATCGTTTCTAAGTGGGGTCGGTTGAGAGCAACACCTCTCCTAAGCCTAGAAACGCAACTTTCACATTTGCGCCTCAGGCCTGTCCAGCTTCCTGTGGCGACCAAATCACCAGCTTTCAATGGCTGGTTCTGAGACGCTGCACGCCTCGCCAACCATCGTATCGAAGCCAAGGGATCCGTGAAGGGATGGCTTCCAATATCGGAGATCTGCAGTCTCTCATCTACCCACACCTAGACAGCCTGCTCCGACCAGTCTGCGGGAGGGTGGATCATTTCCCCTAAAACCAACGCACGGTTGAGTTGTTGGTCGGCCAGACGAAGCAATGGATAAGTTCGCTCACCATTTTGAAAACGCGTATCGCACAACTCAATCCCGACCTGCCATGCTTCGATCGCTTCATATGCTACCGCGCGATCGGCATCGCTATCGACATCCCGTCCAAGTTGCACGATCAGTTCACCCTCGATTCCGAACCGGTTTCAATAGCCATCAGGAACCTCCCAGCCTGATAGATGAATTGCGCGGCTCGAGACACGCGCGGCGCTGACCAACTCCCCTGGGCTTCCACCAAGCTTCCAGGCTGTCACCGAAGACTCATTGAACCAACCAAGCTCCGAGGCGACGATTTTCTGAACCCGATAAGCGTCGGTTTCGGCCATCAAACCGAGCCCATCATGCAGCAAATTTCGCCGCTCTCGCCAAGCATGAAGCAATGCCGCTGCTACCTCGGTCGTGCCATTCATAGCGGCAGTTCATTTTGACGACGACGGGATTGGGCCGGAACAGGCCTTTTGCATGGTAAAAACTTCCCATGCCCCGGCTTAGCCCTTGGTTTGCCGTCCCAGACGACCTCGCCTCGTGCCAGCGTTACTGCAGGCCATGCACTCAGCTGCATGCCTTCATAGGGGGTGTAATCAACGTTGTGATGCAACATTTCGTTGGTAACCCGTACCGGGTCGCCTTCATTCCAGATGACCAGGTCAGCATCCGCCCCGATTGCGATGCTGCCTTTGCGTGGGTACAAACCATACATCTTGGCGGCATTGGTAGATGTGAGTGCGACGAAACTCTGAGGGGTAATCCGGCCTCTGCGAACACCTTCAGACCAGAGAAGCGCCATTCGCGTTTCGACCCCAGGAATACCATTGGCTACTTGTTCAAACGTCGGGCTTTCACCGTGCGCTTTTTTGCCGTCGCGCCCCTCGTACCGAAACGGCGCATGGTCCGATGAAAACAGCTCGAATGAACCGTTTTCCAGGCCGTCCCAGATAACCTGCTGGTTGGCCGGATCGCGAGGCGGAGGACTGCAGATGCATTTCGCTCCCTCAAAGCTGTCATCGCATCCGAGCGAAGCGGCCGTCAGGAACAGATATTGAGGACAGGTCTCGGCGTAGACCTTGAGGCCTTTGCTCTGCGCCCAGCGAATTTGTTCGACCGCGTCACGACCGGAAACATGGACGATCAGAATTGGCACATCCACCAACTCGGCCAATGCAATCGCTCGGTGAGTGGCCTCGCGCTCAACCAGCATGGGCCGCGAGCTGGCGTGATAACGCGGTGCATCAAGGCCAGCAACCAGTAAGCGCTCAGTTAGCCAGGCAATGCAATCGCTGTTCTCGGCATGCAGCATCACCATGGCCCCTTCCCGACGCGCAACCGACAGCGTCTCCAGAACTTCTCGGTCACCCAGCTTCAGCGCATCGTAGGTCATGTAGATCTTGAACGAGGTGTAGCCTTCGGCAATCAGGGCAGGTAGCTCCCTGTGCAACACATCGGGCGTTGGGTCAGTCACGATGAGGTGGAATGCATAATCGATCACGGGCTTGTCGCCAGCGCGTCGATGGTAGTCGTCGACGGCGGCACGCAAGCTCTCGCCTTTCTGCTGGCAAGCAAAAGGGATGACAGTGGTAGTGCCACCGCAGGCAGCAGATATGGTGCCACTGTAGAAGTCGTCTGCCATGACAGAACCGTCGCCGGTCGGCTGATCGAGATGCACATGGCTATCGACGCCACCCGGCGTGACGTGCCGTCCCGCCGCGTCAATCTCTTTCATTCCAGGGGGCAAGTCAGTCGCCAGCGAAACAATACGTCCATCACGAATACCGATGTCGCAGGTAAAAATGTCAGCGGCCGTGACCACACGGGCATTACGGATAACGGTGTCCAGAATTTGCATATCAACCTCTTTCAAACAGGAGTCAACCACCATTATTCAGGGCGCCGAAAGCTGCGCCCGGGTGCTCGAAGCCGTTCGAACCTACGGGTGGTATCTAGAATTACGGGTACATAATGCATCGCTCGAAGTCATGCCTCGTCGACGCGCACTACGTAGTTAAAGCATTACGTCGCCGCCGTTGGGAGACAGTGTTTGCCCGGCATAAAATGCTCCAGCGCCCGAAGCCAGGAGCAAAGCGGTAGGTGCGATTTCACCTACCTGGCCGAAGCGCCCCACCGGTAACTGTGCTTTTTTCGCCTCAAGCCATTCAGCGCTGTGATTGCGCAACAACTCGGTATCGACCGGCCCCGGCGCGATCGCGTTGACCATTACATTATGTGACGCACCTTCATAGGCCAGTGCTCTGGTGAACCCCACTACCCCGGCTTTCGCCGCACAGTAATGCGCCAGCCCTGGCGCCCCCTTGTAAGCCAGTTGTGAAGCGACGTTGATGATACGACCATACTGTCGCTCAAGCATCGCGGCGAAAAAGGAGCGAGTGACCAGCATCGTCCCGCGAAGATTTATCCCGACGACACGATCCCAGTCGTGGTCGTCCGTCATGGCGAATGGGCGGTCACCTCCACCTACGCCGGCCGAATTGACGACAATGTCTACGTGCCTTAACTGTTCTTGCGCCCAACCAGCAAAGCGCTGTACCGCAGCCGGATCAGAGACATCACATTCGCTGGCATGCAGCTCTAGGCCTTGCGAACGCAGGCGCTGTTGGAAAGCCTCTGCATTCTGATGATCTCCAACATGACAAATGGCGACTTCTGCTCCGTGCTCCAAAAACAGTTGTGCGATCGCCGCACCGATGCCCCTGCTTGCGCCGGTGATAACTGCCTTGCGGCCCGAAAGATCAAACACGTTACTCATGACCAACTCCTAGTATTTCGGTGCGGGATGGACGCTATGCCAGTGGTTGGCAATATCGATGCGTCGAGTGATCCATACATCCGGAAAACTCGAAACGTAATCGAGGAACCGCTCCAATGCAGCTGCGCGGGCCGGATGTCCCACCAAGCGCAGATGCAGACCGACCGACATCATTTTGGGTTGGGTTTCCCCCTCCTTGTAGAGCATGTCGAAAGCATCTTTCAGAAAGCTGAACCACTGACTGCCGGTACTTACGCCTGCGGCAAACTGCCCGTCGTTATTGGTCAATGAATACGGGATGATCAGATGAGGCTTACCGCTTACTTGAGTCCAGAACGGTAACTCATCGCCGTAGTAATCCGAGTCGTAGGTGAATCCCCCTTCCTCGACCAACAGCCTACGAGTGTTAACGCTAGGGGAGTATCGGCAGTACCAACCCTGAGGCCGAACACCGGTTGTACGCTCAAGGGATTCGACCGCTTTACGGATGTGCTCCCGTTCTTGTTCCTCGCTAAGCTGGTAGTGTTTGATCCACCGCCAGCCGTGGGAGCACACATCGAACCCAGATTCGCGAATAGCCCCACAGGCATCTGGATTACGCTCAAGAGCGAGTGCGCAGCCATAAATGGTCGCCGGCAGTGAGCGCTCCTGGAACAGGCGCATCACCCGCCAGAAACCCACTCGACTGCCATATTCGAACAGCCCTTCGGCAGCCAGATCCCTACCTTGTACACCGGTGTCGAGCCCACTGCTTTCGGTGAACCACGTTTCCGTGCTTTTCTCGCCATCCTGAATTGACGGCTCCGAACCTTCCTCATAGTTCATGACGAAATTCAGCGCGAGCCGGGCGCCTCCTGGCCATTTGGGATCGGGAGGATTACGGCCATAGCCGACGAAATCTCTTTCAAGGTCACTCATGTTTTCTGCACCTTGGAAATATGAGGAAGGTGAGCCGACTCCAGCCAGCGCGCGTACGCTTTAATGCCGTCATCAAGGGATAGCCTTGGCTCGTAACCAAGATCACGACGCGCCGCTTCGATACTGAATTTCTGCTGGAGCTCATCGACAGGATCGGGACCCGGTTGAAGCGCGATATCAGCATCCGGAAAGATCTTGCGTACCACCTGCGCGACCTCTTCGAGCGTTACGCGGGTATCGCCAGTGACGTTGTAGGTCGTTCGCGGCAGCACAGGAGCATCCAGCGCGCACAGAAGCCCCTGAACCGCGTCTTCAACGTGAACGAACTGTCTGGGGAAGTCCGATCCAAAAGGCATTCGGGTGGCGCGCTTGGCGAGGGCGTCCTCAAGCATCGTCCGAATCACACAGTCCGTGGTTCTACCAGGGCCGTAGACCCAAGACAGGCGAACACTCGCAGCGGACAATCCGTACTGCTCTGCGTAAGCCGTTATGATGTACTCGGATGAGACCTTGCTCGCGCCGTATAGGCTCGCTGGCTTCAGCATAACGTCTTCGCAAACAGGGCCTGACCCGACCGCCCCGTAAGCACTCGTCGAGGAGCAATATACAAATCGACGAACACCGTGAACGCGCGCCACCTCAAGTACGTTGGCGGTACCGACAATGTTCACTTGCACCATCGAATACGGCACATCACGCGCTACCATTGGCCCGGAAAACGCACCGCAGTGGACGATGGAATCGATGCCGCCTACAGCGATCGCATGCAGACGATGGACGTCTCCAAGGTCGCAGGCTGTGATCTGGATTCCTTCCTGAGTAATCGAGGAGAGGCGATCCAGTGCCAACACCGGTCGGCCTTGCTTAGCCAATCGCCGTACCACCTGTCGACCTACCAGCCCTGCCGCTCCGGTGACAAGTACCGGTTTGGTTATGTAACGATCGAAATTCATGCGCGCAGCTCCGCCTGAGGAACCCGAGTTTCGACCTCTTCTCGAACCTCGATAGGGAGTTCGGCCTCAAGCAGCTTGCGGGTATAGGCCTCCTTCGGGTTGGCAAAAATTTCCTCCGTCGGGCCTTGCTCGATGATCTTACCGTTACGCATGACGGCAACGTAATGCGCTAAAGACCGGACCGAATTTAAATCATGAGTAATGAACAGCGCTGACAGCCCCATGCGTTTTTGCAAATCCCGTACAAGATCGATAATTTGTGCACGAACCCGTATATCGAGCGCGGTCGTCGGCTCATCGAAAATCACGAAATCAGGACTGACCGCCAAGGCTCTGGCCACACCTACGCGCTTCTGCTCACCGGCCGTCAGCTCGTGGGGGTAAACGTCTGCCTTAGCCCTGGAAAGGCTAACCAGATCGAGCAACTCCATGACCCGCGCTTCTTTTGCGGTGCGGGTCAACGGTTCGCCCAACTTGAGGGGCTCGGCCACGAGATCGCGCACCCGCCATCTGGGGTTCAGCGCAACATAAGGCTCCTGGAACACCATCTGCATCCGGCGGCGTACGCTTCTGAACTGCTTGTCAGAGAGCGTCAGCGTTTCTTGGCCATCGAACCGGATCGAACCCGAGTCCGATTGAAGTAATCGAACAAGGCATTGGCCGGTGGTGGTTTTTCCCGACCCGCTTTCTCCAACGAGGGCCAGTGTCTCGCCTTTGCGGATCGTCAACGAGACATGGTCGACCGCACGAACCGGCTCGGCGGAGCCCTCGACATGGAACACTTTCACCAGGTCGGTCACTTCCAGCAGCGGTCTAGCCTCGGTGCCGTGTTGTGCTGGCTCAGAATCCATTGGCAACGGGCGCACTCTGGCAGCATCCAGCAAATCCTGGCTGTATGGATGCTTAGGACCATCGTTGAGAAAAGAGCGGATGGTGGCAAGTTCGATCAAACGTCCGGATTTCATGATGCCGACCCGGTCGCAGTAGCTGGCCACCATTCCTAGGTCATGGGTAATCAGAACTACCGCCAGTCCTAGCTCGCGCCCTTTCTCTACTAGCAAATCCAGAACTTGCAGCTGGATTGTCGCGTCAAGGCCCAAGGTTGCATCGTCGGCGAGCAGGATTTTCGGTTGAGCGATCAATGCCATGGCGATTACGACGCGTTGCGCCATGCCACCGGAAAGCTCGTGCGGATAGGCGTGCGCCCTTTTCTCGGGATTCACGATTCCGACTTGTTTAAAAAGGCGAATTGACTCCTGCCATGCATCCTTTTTGTTGATCCCTCGATGAGCACGAAGAATCCTGGCAATTTGCTCACCTACCTTCACAACCGGATCCAGCAAAGCTTTCGCATTGGTTCCGATCAGCGCAACTTCGCCCCCTCGATAACCGCGTTTTTGCTGCGGTGTCATCGTGGAAATAGGCTGCCCGTTGACCAATATTTGGCCTTCAACAACCCGCCCGTCACTTGGGAGCATGTCGATAATGGCTCGCGCGAGAAGCGACTTTCCTGCCCCCGTCTCGCCTACGATTCCGAGAATCTCACCCTTTTGCAGAGAGAAACTTACGTCTCGTAGTGCAGGCGGCATTGATCCGTCAGAAAATCCAACAGAGACGTTGCGTACCTCGAGCAAGGGTTCGTGGATTTTTTTCATGAAGTGCTCCTTGTCTGCGGGTCGAACATTTGCTTCGCCGCGTCTCCGAGAAGCGCAAACGTCAGTACTGAAAAAACAATCGCGAGCCCTGGAAACAGCGCTACCCACCAGATACCGAGGATCATTTGCTGCGCGCCGTTGCTTACCATCAGGCCCCACTCAGGGGTAGGCATGCGCACGCCGGCACCCACGAAGGACAGGCCCGCCGTCAGCAGAATGGCCATGCCGATACTGATGGATATCTGCACTATTGCAGGCGTCAGCGCATTTGGCAGAATGTGCTGGAACATGATCGAGCTGTTGGTAGCACCGCTGCATCTGGCGGCTGCGATGAACGGGCGATCACGCAGCGACAAGACCTCCGCACGGATCAGCCGGGCAAAGACAGGAGTAAAAAGAACCGCCAGCACAATGGCGACGTTCCAGATTTCCTGCCCCATGACAGACACCAGCACCATGCCCAGCACAAACACGGGGAAGGACTGGATAAAGTCAAAAAACCGCATGGCCAAGGAACTACCCCAGCCTTTGTAGTAGCCAATGGCGAGCCCGATTGGAACCCCGATGACAAAGGCGATGGCCACAGCGGTGACGCTGATCAGCAGGTTGATTCGGGTCGCGAAAATGACACGGGAGTAGATATCCATACCCGACACGTCGGTGCCGAAAAAATGCATTAGTGATGGCGCTTGCAGGGCATTGATCGGATCGGCATTTTCCGGTGAGTACGGGGCGATCCATGGCGCAAAGATGATCGCCACAAACTGAATTGCCAGTAGCACCAGACCTATGATCAAGGTTGCTTTGCCAGCCACTCTGCGCTTTGCAGACACCTGTTTCATACTTCGATCCTCGGGTCAGCGATGCCGTAGAGCACATCCACGACGGTGTAAACGATGAGAATGAAAGCAGCGGCTACCAGCACAAATCCCTGCAATGCGGGATAGTCGCTGTTCATTACTGCGGACACCGCGTACTGTCCGAGGCCGCCCCAGGCGAAGATCGTTTCAACCAGCACCGCCGCGCCCAACAGAAACCCGAAGAGAAAACCGACCATAGTGATGATCGGTGGCAAGCTATTGCGCAACGTGATTCGAACCAACTGCCATTCGGAAAGACCGCTCGCCCGTGCATGGCGAATGAACTCACTGCGATAGTTATCGGCGAAAACGATCTGGGTCATTTTCATCAGCGCACCAGCGTTGACGATGGTCAGCGTGAGGACCGGCAACCACAGGCGGCCTACAGCCGAGGCGAACGCGGCTGTATCGCCCGCGAGTAACGTGTCTACAGTTAGAAACCCAGTCACAGCAGGTGGCGCAGTGATGATCGGATCAAGCCTGCCGAACGGTGCGGGAGCAATGCCCGCGACATTGAATAGAAAGTAGATGAGCAGCAGACCGACCCAGAAGTCAGGGACGGCGCCCGCCGCCAGGCCATATACCTTGCTGAACTGGTTGATCATTCCTTCGGGCTTGGTTACTGCAACAACCGCCAGCACCACGCTCACGATGATCGTCAGGATCATCGTGTAGGTAATCAGCTCAAGCGTTGCTGGAACACGGTCGAGCAAATCAACGGCCACGGGGTTGGATGTGAACATTGACGTTCCCAGATCACCGTGAACGACAGTTGAAAGGTAGCTCGTGAACTGCGACCAGATACTGCTGTTGAGCCCCAGTCGCTCGCGCAGGCTTAGGATTTGCTCGGGCGTCGCCATATTGCCAAGCATCAGCAGCGCCGGATCGCCAGGCAGTAAACGAATCAGCAGAAACGTGGCAAGCAGAACGCCAAACATCTGCGGAACAAGAATAGTCAACCTGGCCAGAACGATACGTAGTGGGCGAGGTAGCGACCGCAATGAATTGCTAAGTCTCATACTGTTTTCCTTGCAAGTAGCCTTGCGCAACTAGAGGGGCGAAGCATCCCCCCTCTACTGGCTCTACTTATTTCTTGTAGAAGTCGTACCAACTGTTGCTGTTGGGCGTATACCAGCTGAAACCAGCGACATTGGCGCGAGTAGCAAGCTGGTAGCCTGGGTTCATCAGGAAAACCCAGGGGGCCTCGTCCACAACGATTTGCTGGACGCGCTTCATGCCCGCATCCCTCGCAGCCTCATCCGTGCTCGACAACGCTTCGTTAATTAGCTTGTCGACTTCGGCATTCTTGAATTTTGGGTAGTTGATAAGTGAGGCGCTGTTGAGCCAGAGATTCGCTACGTAAGCTGCATCAGGGACAATCGCCATGTCGCGGAAGAAATACATGGGGATCGTGCCCTTGGAGTACTTCTCCACCAGAGTCGACGCTGGCAACTTCACGAGCTCGACATCTACGTCTGCGCGGGCGAACGCGGTTTTGAGGATGACGGCAATCTCTTCCTCGATCTGATCACCGGTACGGTAGCCAAGCTGGGTTTTGAAGCCAGATTCCTGGCCCGCCTCTTTCAATAGTGTCTTGGCCTTCTCGACATCCTGGGTGTAGCTGAAATATTCATCGGTGTAGGACGGGTAGATTTCAGAAATAGGGCTCTTGGTTGCCCGCGCCTTCCCGTAATACACCGCCTTCAGGATGTCTTCACGGGGAACCAGGTAATTCAACGCCTGGCGAACCTTGGGGTTATCAAACGGAGGCGTCGTATTGTTCATTTCAACGCGATGAATGTAGTTGCCAAACACCTGCCAGATCTTCAGCTGAGGATTCTTCTCCAGCATCGCCAGCTCGCGAGGCGAAAGCCATTCAGCTACATCGACGGCCCCGGCTTGCAACGCTGCCAGGCGATTGGCCGACGTCGGCATCTCGCGGAATATGATTTTCGAAAGACGCGGCGCCCCCCGGTAATAATTCGGGTTGGCTTCGTAAACGACTTCCTGACCTGACTGAAATTTCGTCACCTGATAGGGAGCAAACGAGGCAGAGTGAGTCGCCAACCAACTGGATGCATAAGGGTCGTCACTGGTGACGTGCTTGCGGGCGGCAGTGGCGTCCAGAATACCCAAGTCATTATTGACCCAGATCCGCTCGATCAGAGGAGACGTCTTGGGCAAAGTGACCATGACGGTCATTTCATCCTGTTTCTTGAACGCATCTTCGAAGGATTCGATACCGAGAATCTGACTCATGTACCAGCGAAAGTTCGCGTTCTTGTTCCAACCCCGTTTGAACGACCACATCACATCGTCGGCGGACAGGGTGTTCCCCGCAGCGCTCTTGACGCCACTGCGTAAATGAAAGGTGATGGAGGTTTTGTCATCTGACACTGTCCAGCTTTGTGCCAGTGCTCCCACTAACTTGTCGAAATTTTCAACCGGCACACCGTCAACGTTCTTCATGTCGTAGGCCAGAAGGCGTTCGTAGATGTTGCGCTTGGCTTCGTGGGTGGCTTCGGTTGGCGGATATTCCTGATCGAGCGATTCAGGAGTCCGAGGCCCTGCCACAACCAAAATAGAGTTCGCATCCTGAGCGAATGCGATTGGAGCGACTGCCCCGCTGAGCAAAGTAACGACTGCCAACGCGTGCGCAGCCGGCTTCAGAAGGAACCGCATTACTTTCGTATTCATGGTATGGGTTTCTCGATTAGAGATGATTGAGTAAGCCCTTCTCAAATACGAAGACGTAACGCCAATGAACCTCTGGCCCACCTCCACCGCTCTAGAATGGCGCCCCAAGGCTTTGGTAGTGAGAAATCCAGTTACTGGCATTCAGCCTCCGATAATTGTCGCTAAATAATTAGAATTTGTGACAATCATAAGCAAGCCCTATGCCAGCCAATGTGACAGAACTGCTTTTTGGGCCTTAACGGAGTTGCCGGATGCTTTGTAGGCCTAAGAATCAGAGCACTAATGGCCCAAGTATCAGCCATCCGGAACTCATCAAGCATCAAGGGTAAATGGCCGATTTATGCTCGTAGTCGGTGCACACCCAAGAATTGTGGTCGCTCATGGTTCACTTTTGAACAATTCTCAGTAGTTATGTCACAATCATGCACTCTTTCGTAACAAACTATGCAGACGCCCATGCTCATCAATAACTCATCTTCACCCCGTCCTTGCAAAGCTCGCACTACTGGCCAAATTCTTGGTACAGCTGAGAAGCGCGACACCATTTATGAACGTATCCTGAATGCTGTGATGGAGCACCGGCTGATCCCTGGCACCAAACTTGTAGAGGAGAAGCTCGCCGGCGTGTTTGGGGTCAACCGCACCCGCATCCGCGAGGTGCTCGTCCGTCTCGCTCATGAAGGTGTTGTCACCACGATTCCCAATCGTGGCGCCTTCGTGGCCAGCCCGTCCGTAGAGGAAGCTCGGCATATCTTCAATGCGCGCCGGATTCTAGAGCCGGCCCTCATTCGCACGCTCGTAGCGCAAGCGGGTGAAAAACAGATCGCTCAACTCTATGACCATGTCGCCCTGGAGCGAACGGCGCGGGAAGAAGGTGATAAGCGAGCAGTCATTCGCTTATCTGGCGAGTTCCACCTACGGATTGCAGAGATGGTTGGCAGTCCGCCATTGTTGAAACTCATGCGGGAGCTGTCTTCGTTGACCTGTCTGATCATCCTGCTGTACGACTCACCTAATGTGCCGGCATGCCCAAATCACGAGCATCTTGAAATCGTGAAGGCCATTGAGTCAGGCGAAACTGAAGAAACGATCAGACTCGTGATAGAGCACCTGACTCACATCGAGAACACACTGGATCTCTCGGTGGGAGAAGAACAGGAAGTGGATCTGGACGAGATCTTCGGTCGAACGATGTGAGGCAGGGAAGGATATCCTGGTTCACTCCTGCCTAAGCAGTGACGTCCTTCCCGCTCGCAGCTGCGATAAGCGTAGCCGAGGTATATGTCTCGACAAGTCAAAAGGTAAAGTTATCAAGGGCCATGCACTCGCCCAAGGGCCTCATCGATATCTTAATTTTTGAGAGCGTCTTTCTAAGAGACGTTACGCTAACGCGGCCCTAGTCGATGCCGACAAGGCTGACTTACACGACATGCTCATCGACATACCAGGACAGTTCGAAGGTCGTTTTGTACATCCCGCCAGATGGTGTCAAGGCATCCGATCCAGTCCCGGATAAATGCACGGCCCCTAGTGATCGCCAGCGCTAATGGGGGCTGATTGGATAAAAGAAGGATCGGTTTCCCCGGATGTTGTCTGTTTCTGGCCGATCCGGTTGAGAAAATCCCGCCGCAATTTTTGCTCACGAAAGAACATGGTCGACGTTGAAGTCTGGTTCGCTCAGAAGACTGAGCTGTCTTGGTTTTTACGTAGCAACACCAAAATCGAGCAATTTTTGAGCTACCGAAAAGCAGCTCTCTCAGAAACCGACTTTTTCAACGGAATCGGCCGAAAGCAGTCTTCTACATCTACCCTTATGCCACTCTATTTGCATCTCTCTCCGTTCGCTTTTGCCGAGGCTTCTTTGGCGGCTAGTTTGGCAGCGAACGTCAACCAGCGCCGCTGAACAATTCCAGCGAAGGCAGAACGGTGAGCGACTCGTCCGGGCGGGTGTTGCAGTTGAGTCGATACTGAATGGTAGAGGTCAGGGCTGCATCAATGTGTTGGACCGTCAACTTGTCTGCCCGACCACACCATATACAGGTAACCTGCGGCGCAGTCATTACAAACCAGCAGTGGCCACAAAGCACACCCTGGCCTTGGTGCCGGTGAAATACTTCGGTGTAGCTGTCAGCAATCTGCCGTACACGAAGCTGTACAGCGGTTCTCCTTGCGGCTTGCTGCGCCGCCTGAGTATAGCGAGGGGGCTGGGCGGCGGTATGCCTAATCAGACTCGGTCCGTCGAGCGTTGGAGGAGACTGCTGACGCTGGCCCGCTTGGCCACATGTCGCTGCAGCATGCAGCGCGGCTCCCTTCTTAAACTCATCGATCTTTTCATCGATCCGCTGCTGCGCATGGATTTTCTCCCGCTGGATGACGCGGGAGAAAATCCAACTGCGGATAACAAGGTCATCTTGGACCCGTTTTGAGAAATTCTGAGTGTCTAGGATATCCGCAGTGTTCAAACCGGTTAGATCAATGAGCAGTGCAGAACACTCGTTTTGATGAAGGCGCCTCACCATCCTTTCAATTCGACGGCCGCGAATGTCAAATAGGACATTGAGCTCATGGCCTTTGCAGAACAGCGTGAGGTCGGCTTCGTCGTCACCGAACTCCATGACCTCATCGATCGTAACCATTCTAGAGGCTATGCTTACCTCTTCCTTGAATGGCACGCCATGGTAACGGGCGGTCACAGTCTCGCAATGCGTGGGTAGCTCAAAGCACCTGACGCCTTCTAGAGCTTGCCGGGCTGCGAGCAGCACCCCTTTTACATAACCACGCACGCAATCACTGTCGGCGGCGTGGCGAAAGTATGGCTCAACTTTAACGCCCTGGTTTGCTGCGATCAGAGGATGGCGGCACGCTAGGCAAATACAGCCACACAACAGCCCGTTCTCGACTTCGTGTGGTCGAAATGCCAAGCCGTCTTTCATACCAATGGGAATGCTCGTGCTGCTCATGGCCTTATCTCCAGTTCCTTCTGACCCTAGTACCGGTGGGGCTTGACGCTAAACTACTAAAGTAAGATTTTTCCAACCTCAGTAGCCTCCCCGGGGTTCTACCCCGTTTCCACGGACGGTTTGAAAAGGGCTGAAAACTTCAGGTCTTGCCGGGCGACTCTACGACGCATTCGTGGGTTATGAAAGCGTTCGATGTAGTCGAATAAATCCGCCCGCGCTTCATCACGAGTTCGATACGACTGATGGACAACGCGCTCCCGTTTGAGCTGACCGAAGAAGCCTTCACAGGCAGCGTTGTCACCGCAATGCCCGACGGCACTCATGCTGCAGATCAATGTGTTGCGATTCAGATCGCGGTAGTCAGCACTAGTGAACTGACTACCGCGATCTGAATGTAGGATCACGGACCAGTCACCCTGGCGCTGCCAGATTGGCATCTCCACCGCTCGAATCACCATCTGCCAATCCTGACGGTGATGCATCGACCAACCGATCACCAGCTTGCTGTACAGGTCGAGCACCTCGCATAGACAGAGCTTGCCTTCCAGCGTAGCTATCTCCGTGATGTCTGTGACCCACTTGCGCTCCGGTTCCTGCGCGGTGAAATTACGCTCCAGCAGGTTTTTCACGCCTGCTGGACGGCCGCCGGTGACTCTCCCAAAGCCACGCCTCTTCCGGCGTGGCCAGCCTTGAATTCGCTCAGCGGCCATCAGGCGAGCAACGCGGTTCAGGCTGACGGTTTCGCCCTCGTCGAGCAGATCCTCGTGCATCCGTGGCGCTCCGATCACACCACGACTGTCCTCGTGGATCTCCCGAATACGCCTCACCAGGCGCGCATTCTCCAGAGCGCGTGGGCTTGGCTCGCGATCCTGCCAGGCGTAATAGCCACTGGCAGAAACCTTCAGGCAACGGCACATCAGTCGTACCGGGTACTCGTTGCGGCAGCGCTGGATCACCGTGTACCGCTCGATGACTCCTTGGCAAAGTACGCTGCCGCGTCTCTTAAAAAATCACGCTCCTTGGTTACTCGGGCCAGCTCGCGCTTGAGGCGGGCAAGCTCCTCATCCCGCGGACTTCCCGCTCCAGGAAAGGCCTTCTCTGTACCCGGTTGCGCTTCCCGAAGCCAGCGGGTGAGCAGGTTAGGAGCCACACCAATCTCAAGGGCCACCTGTCGGCAACTTGCTCCTGAACGACGAACCAGCTCGATGGCTTCCCGCTTGAATTCGGGGCTGTATTTCTTAGAACACTCCTTCAGCTCGGTGTGAGCTTACTCGAAAGTGTCCGTGCTAACGGGGTAGAACCCGCCTGGATAACAGTGCGCCTATGGCCCTGTGTTAGCAGATCCACTTCGCGCCGGAAGTCACCAAGACCCGCGGCCTGATCAGGCGAGACAACCGCTATACGCCAGAAGCCCGCTGGCGCTGCGAGCGTCTTTTGCCGGTCGTGGATGCCCTCTTCCTTTAACCGCGCCAGTATCTGCTCGACCTTGGCGTGCATCTCACCCAGCGTGTAGTTCGGGTCAATGCCATAGACCTGGAGCTGGAAGCCATACTGGGGATGGAGCGTGGCGCAGACCTTGAGCATCACTTTCATACCGGGCTGCGGTTTTGAGCCGGTTACCTGCTCAAAGGCTCTTAGCTGCACATTCGAGACACTGCCAAACATCACAGCCGAACACTTGGCGATTTCCTTGCCATCAGCGCTCTCGATCAGAGTAAACCAGCACGTACCACCATTACGGACGTTGAACTCGCTTAGCTCAGCCACTACCCAGATATGCTCGGCAAAGGAGCGCTTGATAACTCCCTCGATCTGCTATTGGTTTCGCTATCCCCTGTTAAAACAAAGGGGCCGGGTCGTTGGGATATCCGACAGTCATTGACAATGCCTTTCAAAGTGAAACCTGTCAAACCACTCCCCGTTTAGCTCAAAGCTCTTCCTGGAACGCCCATATTGAACGAACCCATTACGCCGCAATACAGCCAGTGATGCTGCATTGTCAGATCGAGCATCCGCCTCGATACGCTTTAGATTAAGTCTGCCAAATGCAAGGTCAAGTACAAGCCTGACAGCTTCGGTTGCGTAACCTTTGCCCGTCTCATGCTGCGCAATCCGGTAGCCGAGAACGGCTGAATGATAATGCGCGCGCTGAACAGCTCTAAGATTCACTCGGCCGACAAGATGGCCTGAAGGACTCCTAAGTAGATATTGGTATCCCTTGTCGTCAAAGGCATCATCAATAGCTGCTTCGATGGCTTCTGCTACTCCCTGGAGAGAGTAGTAATCTGGGCCGCGTGCATTAATGTGCGATTCAAAATAAGCCCTGTTCTGAACCTCGAAGCGCAAGAGGTCTTCAGCGTCATTCCTGGCGACTGCAGCGATGGCAAGGCGATGCATAAAAATCCTATCGTTGGGCCTTTAAGCGAAGACTAGCATACTGATCTGCCTGGTCCTGGCCTCACTACGTTTTGTTCAAAAACGATTTGCTGGGCTGCCCTGTCTATTCCGTGTGGAGATTAGAGATGACGGGCCGTTATGACAGCTAGGCTTTACGCCAGTACTACCATGGTTTCAGGGGCAAGCCCATTTTCCCCTACATTAGATGAATCGCTGCCTCAGGCCCAGACTGTTTGACCGACCCGCCTCTCATAAGCACACTGTTATCGAGCCCCTCTTTAACCGGCTCAAGAAACATCGCCAGAGAATCACCCGTTTCGAGAGGCTCACTAGCAGCTTTGAAGACATGATTTCCTTGGATTGCTTATGGATTTACTTGAGAAATCCTTTTCAGACTGATCCTAAGCAAAAGTGGAGCAGCTTCATCACGTGCCAGTTTCCGACGTCAGGCTAAAAGCAATTACTGTTAAATTTGAGTAGGTGCTCAAACCTTGAAAGAGCTTGATTCCAGACATAAAGACAGCGTAGCTAATAAGACCTTCCAAGAAAAAACAGACTCTCTGGATATATCAATGATTGACTTGGGTGCGCATGAAGCTAAGGAATCGAATAAGCAGTACATCAACTATCTTGACATACCGATGATCAGCTATCGGTTACCTGAGCCTGAAGAACCGAGCAAAGAGCCGTCTTTGTGGGCAAGGCTAAAGCGCTTGCTGGGTTACCGGACCTAGTAACTCCTCTCTGGTATGTCGAGGATCAAAACGTTAATGAACGGTCTTCAACCCTGACCGTTGGCTGTACAGCCGCGCCTCAGCCTGGCCCATGCTTTCGCCTGTCCTTTGCATGTGCTCGGACAGTTCCTCAGCATCAAATCCCACCTGATCACGCATAGCATTGTTGACGTCTGCCATGACACGTTCTCATTACACGACTGTTTGGTCCCAGGGAGAAAGGGTTTATGGTATAGACCTCTATCGGAGGAGGAACCATGGCTCAGGTTCTACACAAACGCGCCACGACCACGCACGCCATCCGAGCGGAATTACAGCGATCGCAGGATTCGATCGCGACGCTGAGTAAGCGTTACAACTTAAACCCCAAGACCGTGATCAAGTGGCGTAAGCGCGACTCGGTTGAAGATCAGCCCATGGGACCTCGGGAGCCGCATTCGACCTCCCTGACCCTGGCTGAAGAGGCCGCTGCCGGCAGAAGACGTTGCTGCCTCTGGACGATTGCCTGCAGCCTTGCAGCGCTTCATACCCAGGCTTTCGCGCTCAGGCCTGCATCGGCTCTACCAGCGACACGGCATCAGCAACCTCCCGCGCTCAGCTGAGCCGGTACGTGAGAAGAAAGCCTTCAAACGCTATCCGCTGGGCTATCTGCATATCGATATCACCGAGGTGACTGCAGAGGGCCGGGCCTATCCTTTTGTAGCGATCGATCGCACGTCGAAGTTTGTCTATGCCGAGTTACATGAGCAGATGATGCGCAAAGATGCGGTCGACTTTTTGGAGGCCACGCTTAAGACGTTACCCTATAAGGTGCATAGGGTACTCACCGACAACGGCATCCAGTTTGCCAGGAAGGTCGGTACTGAACGCTACCGGGCCCATCCTTTCGATGTGATCTGTTATCGGCACGGCATTGAACATCGGCTAACCAAGCCCTTCCATCCCTGGACTAATGGCCAGGTTGAGCGCATGAACCGGACGATCAAGCAGGCCACCACCAAGACCTTTAACTATGCCTCGCTTAAGCCTCTGCAGGTTCATGTAAATGATTATCTGTAGGCCTATAACAGCGCTCGTCCGTTACGTGCCTTGAAAGGCCAAACACCGATTGGCTTTATCCTCCAGCAATGGCATAAACAGTCACAGCTCTTTCTAACCGGTATAGACTTCTTCTTTCTGGGACCTAACACTTAGAATATTAACTTCTCAACCCGTCTATTAATAGCTAGGAAGCTTAATAATTAGCAAAAATCCTGATTGTTTTTCAAGACTTACATGACATTCGAGTCAGAGGCTAACTAAGCTTGGTATTAATTCTTTGCTTTTAAAAAAGAGGATGAAATCAATCCTTGGGGTGATGGCTAAAGTCCATTATACAGTTAAAGATTTATAGCCTGCTAACAAGAAGTTAGCTATAAATTTGCCTAGGTGTTTCTTGGAGGTAATTCTTGGTTAGGCTGCATGTTCCCTTATGGAACGTATCCCTAGCTATCTCCTTGCGGCAGGAGCTTATAAAAACCTTCCGTGGTAATGCTTTACCACCTCGACATGCTCATAGATCAAGGTTGATAGAACATGCTGAATATGAAACCGCTCGCCGTAGCCATTTTGATAGCGGTCAGTTCACACGCCCTGGCTGAAATGAATTCTGCCCAGCTGCTGCAAAGTGGAAATGACAACATCGGTGCCATTGATCAACAGGGTAGCGGTAACTATGCTTACCTGCAGCAGGAGGCTCAAGACAATAGCCAAGCAACAATTACTCAAAGCGGTGTCTCCAACAGCGCCTCTGTCTATCAGATGCAGGGCTTTGAAAACACTACTCACGTGACTCAATTCGGTGATAGCAATACGTTAGATATTAGCATGACAGGCTCCGCAGACGGAGCTATAGCTTCTTCAATCGGTAATAATAATTCGATTCGTAGTGAGCAATATGGCGGCGTATCAAGCGCTATGTTAACTCAGGTAGGCGACAATAATGCTATCGACTCAAGCTTACAATCATCTACCAGCGCTCTGGTGAGCCAGACGGGTAATAACAATACAGCTTATGTGACCGCTTCCTCGTACAGATTGGGATCAAACCAGACTGAAGTTACACAGAACGGTGATGATAACCAGGCCACTACCAGGATAACGAGTCAGTTTGGAAATATTGCGCTTACCCAGGACGGCATAGGTAACCTGGCAAACATCTCCTCCAGCGGTCGATCTACTAGGGTTTCAGGTGTCTCTACTGGTCAAACCAATACTGTCGATATCAGCCAAGATATCGAAACGGGCAGCGTACGGTTTGAGCAGGCAGGGGATGGCAACATACTTGCCGTGAACCAGGAAGGCTACTCCGGTTATTATCAGGCAGACGTGACACAAGTGGGTATTGCTAACCAGGCAACGCTTGTTCAGAGCGCTGGCGAGCAGCTGGGTACCTCATCAGCAGCATTGAGCCAAACCGGTACTGGTAATATCGCGACTGTCATTCAACGCTAAGTTAGTGGGGAAGATGCCCGATCAGCTGAGGACGGAAATTCACAGTGAATCAGGGCATCTGCCATATGAGCCTCTTGCTGCGCGAACCATGGTTTACCTTGGCTTAACAGATATCGTTTCTACCAGAGCCATGGATGTTAGATCAGTTGATCCAAGTTTGTCGCCGACCATCAGCATAATGATAGTAAAGGCTAGGGTTGTAAGATCCTTATCCTTAGAGCTTTTCAAGATGCCAGAGTCTTTACTAGGTTGCTACTGATAAACGGTCGAAACCTTTCCAGTGATAAGCCACTCTTTTTTATGGGAGCAATGGACATTGCTTTTCTTGTGTTAGCTGCCGAAGGTCCCCCAGCCTGAGGCAGCTTCCTTTATCCAACCCAAGGCGTAGGCGAATACAACCATGGCGATAACAGGCTGTTGCCCTGAGTGTGGCAATTCTGAACTGGTACGCATGCCAACCCTTGGTATTCTTCACTGTGCCGACTGCAACCTTTCCTTCATGTGGTCAAGGTTTGACCACCCTAAAATCCAGGCAACTCTCTTTTCTGTTACCTAATAAGGTATCTATCTTTTGTTTTACAGTGTGGCTGAACAGTAAATTTATATTGTCTCAGAGTGGCCGCTGTAGCGAGGGCTTAAGTTTTGTTTCATATATACATTCCGGCTGAAGGCTTCCAGGCACGCTATAGTGCATAGAGTTCTTGTCTGTTAGATAACACTCAGACCGGAAGAGCCCTGCATCAATGCTTTGAACTGCTCTATCTTCATAGGCTTGCCTAAATAATATCCCTGCGCCTGATCGCATCCCAGTTGAGCAAGCGTTTGGAGCTGCTCTTGGGTTTCAACGCCCTCAGCGGTAATCACAAGCGCTAAGGCCTGCCCTAAACCAATAATGGCTTCAATGATGGGACGCCCCTCCTCCGATTCGCATAATGCCTTGATAAAACTACGATCTATCTTAAGACCATCAAAGGGATAACGGTGAAGATAGCTTAAGGAGGAATACCCCGTCCCAAAGTCATCCATAGATAGCCGAACACCGAGCTCCTTAAGTCCTTTCATCTGTGTCAAAGCTTCCTCAGCATTATCTAACATGACGCCTTCGGTAACCTCAAGCTCTAGCCGGTTGGGAGAGAGGCCAGTTTCATCTAATACAGTTCTAACCCGTGCGATTAGGTCACTCCGCTTGAATTCGACTGCCGATAAATTAACTGAAACAAAAACACTATCGTCCCAGTTAGCCGCCTCAAAACAGGCGCGGCGCATGACCCAGTCACTCAAAGGAACAATAAGTCCGGTTTGCTCCGCAATCGATATAAATTCTATAGGACTCATGTGGCCGCGTAAGGGATGCTGCCAGCGGACCAGGGCTTCAGCGCCCACCAGAGACATTCCATCAATGGCATAGCGGGGCTGAAATTCCAGGCGAAGCTCATCACGTTGCAAGGCCAGCTTGAGATCACTTTCAATCTGCCGGCGAACAAGCAGTCGTGCATTCATCTCCTGGGTATAAAATTGCCAGGTATTGCGTCCGGCCGCTTTAGCCTCATAGAGGGCAATATCAGCAAAGCGAAGAAGCTCGTCAGCAGAACTACCGTCACGGGGCGCAGAGGCAATCCCGATACTACAGCCAATAAAGACCTCATGCTCTGCGACTTGAATACCCTGTCCTATGATTTCAATCAGCCGCTCGCACAGTTTTTCAACCGAAGGCCTGCTGGCAGAGCCGCTGGTTATAACTACAAACTCGTCGCCTCCTGGACGGGCCACCAGATCGGAGCCTTGCATAAAGGTGCTTAGCCGAGCTGCAATCTCCATCAGGACGCGATCACCAAGGCTATCATTGACCGGCTTGAATCCGTCCAGATCCAGACAAAGGATCTGCACGGGATGTTCTTTCGACGGCTGGATATCCAGCCTGGCCTGGAGATACCGATACACCGCACGGCGGTTAGGCAATCCGGTAAGCGAATCCTCCATCGCTTCACGCTCTTGCCTTTTCATCATCGACGTGAGCGCTGCGTTAGCGCTATTGAGCTCTCTTGTACGCTCATCGATCCGTCTCTCAAGACTTTGATGTAGGAATATGAGCGACTCTTCAGCCTCCTTGCGTGCCTGAATGTTCTGCATCACGCAAATAAAGCCTTGCCCCTCATTTGAATCAATCTGCCTGGTAACCGTAACCTTTACCCAGACTGCCTTCCCCTGCTTGTGCCGGTAGCGCTTCTCCAATTGATAGTGATTGATCTCACCTGCCTTAAGCTGACTGAAAAGTTGCAGATTTAGCCGTAAATCTTCAGGATAAGTCATATCCCAGAGAGTAAGTTCCGTCAGCTCTTGATGGCTGTAACCCACAGTACTGCAAAAGGCGTCATTAACATCCACCCATAATCCCAGGGGAGAGATGAACGCAATGCCTGCACCGGCATGCTCAAAAATGGAGCGAAAACGAGCCTCGCTCGATTTCAATTTTAAGTCCGAATTAACGATTTGTTTATTTGAAAGCAGCGAGACTTCCCGAAGCTGAATCTCTCGCATAATGATGTCCGCAAGATCCTGAAGTATTTGCAGTTCAGCTTGCGTCAGATAACGAGGCCGGGTATCAATCGCGCACAGGGTGCCTAGCGCATATCCGTCTCGGGTACGCAGTGGCACACCTGCATAAAAACGAATGTCAGGTGATGCTGTAACAAGAGGGTTTAATCTGAATCGCTCATCATCCAGTGCATTAGTCACCACCATTATTTCGCTGTGCTCAATGGCATGGGCGCAGAAGGAGTACTCTCGAGGCGTTTCCTGAATCGCAAGGCCTACGCAGGACTTGAACCATTGCCGATGCGTGTCTACCAGCGAAACCAGCGCGATAGGCACATGCAGGGCCTTGGCCAATAGCCGAGTGATACGGTCAAAGACCTGCTCAGGGGCAGTATCCAGGAGATTAAGCGCACGCAATAGCGCTATGCGCTCCGACTCCCTATCAGATGAGCGGGTTTCGTTTCGGTATTTAGACATGGCAACTCAAGTAAGCAAGGCAATAGAAGGCCAGCCGCTGTGCGTCAAGCGTGTCACTGTGCGTAACTTAAAAAGACAACGTGATGGCTAATCCAAGAGAAATGATGTTGAGCTAAGCATCGGCCGGTCTTGAACTACTTTAGAGTCAAAATTCTCATGTCTCGCTGGACGCTATACTCATCATTTAAGTTCAAGCAGCAGACTGTACGAACAGACTTAGAGCCGCTAACAAAACCCCCTTGAATCTAAGTTTGGCTATGTCCACGATAGAGGCATGAGACATCGCAAAGAGATTACGGCTGCGCTGTGGAAGCGCATCAAGCCGCTATTACCAGAGCATAAACGCTCACCCAAAGGCGGTCGTCCTCGCCTGGAGGATGAGCTCGCCCTTAAGGAAGGTCTGAAGTAGCCCTGTATTTCCGGTCGACTTCAGCCCTCGCTGCTTTTGAAAGCGGGCCGTCGATCAAAATCGACCAGGTAACCCGCTCAGTTCTCCGTTTTTGGCCGCCGCGAGCACCTCGCAGCAGCCATTTTCCGCATTACAAGTGCACCTTTCCTGCGGTAGTCAGCAAATGTCGGCGCGCCATCCATAGGTTTGACAGCGCGAACAGCGTCACCAGCTGAGCGGTGTTCTTGGCCAGGCCACGGAAGCGCACCTTCACGTAACCGAACTGGCGCTTGATCACTCGAAACGGGTGCTCGACCTTCGCTCGCACTTGTGCCTTGGCCTTCTCGATCTTGCGCTTGGCTTTGTACAGGGCGCTGCGTTTATCGAGCTTCTTGTAGGTGCTGCGGCGTGCTGCGACCTGCCAGATCACTTCGCGGCCAGCATGTTCGGGGCGCTTTTCGACGCCGGTGTAGCCGGCATCGGCGCAGACGACGTTCTCGTCACCGTGCAGCAGTTTGTCGACCTGGGTGATATCCGCCACGTTGGCTGCCGTGCCTACCACGCTGTGTACCAGCCCCGACTCATCATCCACGCCGATGTGCGCCTTCATGCCAAAGTAATACTGGTTCCCTTTCTTGCTCTGGCGCATTTCCGGGTCGCGCTTGCCGTCCTGGTTCTTGGTCGAGCTGGGCGCGTGGATCAGTGTGGCATCGACGATAGTGCCCTGGCGCAGCGACAGGCCGCGATCCCCCAGGTAGCCATTGATTACGCCGAGGATGCCGGCTGCCAGCTCATGTTTCTCCAGCAAGCGACGGAACTTGAGGATGGTGGTTTCGTCGGGAATACGCTCCAGGCTCAGCCCGGCGAACTGACGCAGGATGGTCGTCTCGTAGAGCGCTTCTTCCATGGCCGGGTCGCTGTAGCCGAACCAGTTCTGCATCAGATGGATACGTAACATAGCCATCAGCGGATAGGCTGGACGATCACCTTCACCCTTTGGGTAGTGTGGCTCGATCAGGGCAATCAATCCCTTCCACGGCACCACCTGATCCATCTCGATCAGGAACAATTCCTTACGGGTCTGCTTGCGCTTGCCGGCGTACTCGGCGTCGGCGAAGGTCATCTGCTTCATGGAAAAACTCGGCTGGCGGGATCGGCGTATTTCACCAGATTCAGGAAGTCTTTTTCAGACCTTCCCTAGTGTGGTGAATCACAAGTACATTTAATTAGTTTCTACGAAAAGCTCGTGCTGCTCTACCTACCGAAGCCAGGATTTCACCAGCGCTCCTACTCCAGCGGAAGGGCCTCGGGTTCTGGTTGTAAGTAGCCAGGTAATGGTTAATAGACTGCTCAAGATCGCTTACGCTGGTATGTGATTGCCGCTTGATCCATCTCTGGCTAAGGGTCGAGAAGAAACGTTCTACCAGGTTTAGCCAGGAAGCCGAGGTTGGGGTGAAATGCACCTGATAACGAGGGTGTGCGGCTAGCCAGGCCTTTACCTGATCGGTTTTATGCACCGCATAGTTGTCCATGATCAAGTGAACCGGTAGGTCCGTACAGATCTCTTCATCAATAGCCTTCAAAAACTCCACAAACTCAGCGCTACGATGACGACGCTTGAGACGCCCGATCACTTCGCCTGTGGCAACATCCAGCGCAGCAAACAATGACGTTGTGCCAAAGCGCTGATAGTCATGTGTTCGAGTTGCCGGATGGCCTGGTGCCAAAGGCAGACCTGGCTGGGTTCGATCCAGGGCCTGGATCTGGCTTTTCTCATCAATACACAGCACCAGAGCCTTATCCGGTGGGTTCAGGTATAGCCCAACGATGTCATGAACTTTATCGACGAAGGCCGGATCGGTTGAGAGTTTGAACGTCTGCTCAAGGTGAGGCTTAAGGCCAAAGGCTCGCCAGATACGTTGCACACTGGCCATGGAAATATCGGTAGCCTTGCTCATGCGGCGCGAACTCCAGTGGCTGGCATCCTCAGGCTTGGTTTGCCGGACCCGATCAACAACCTCCTGAACCTTCTCGTCACTGATACTGCGGGGTCGCCCAGATCTGGGCTCATCATTAAGCCCCTCAAGTCCCCATTGTGAGAAGCGAAGACGCCACCGCGACACGGTCTGAGCAGTAATACCCAGGCGCCTGGCAATCGATGAGCCGGGTTCACCGCTAGCGCAAGAAAGGATGATTTCAGCGCGTAGTTTTGAATCCGCAGGACCTTTACGCTGAGCCCTTCGACGGCTGAGCTCGGCATGTTCTTGCCTGGTCAGGGTGATCTGTACAGCAGGACGGCCTGTTCTCATCGCATGCCTCCTTGAGTCAGTTTTGAATACTCACTCTGCAGACCATATTTGTGCTTGGTAGTTGTGATTCACCACACTAGAGTCTGTATAAATATGAGGTTAGGTTGGTGGCTGAAAACCCTGCCGATACCCATGTGCCATACCTGGATGTAGGGCCGGTTCACGCGATTGGCGAATGCTGGTTCCAAAGCCCGGAGGACTACCAACGATATATCGAGTCGGCAGTGCGCAAAGCCTGGTTCGAACATGGCAAAACGTTCATTGGCCAGCTCAAGCCCTTCGTCACTGAAACACTTGTTTGAAAGCTGCTCAAAGCGGTTATCGCCGATCAGGCCACCCCTCCATTCATTCTGGAGGGGCTTTCATCTACGAGTGAACCCCTGGTTATTGATTTAACGTAAATCACTGGCAGATTCCCCAATGAACATGGGGACCCGTGCGAGTCTCAATTCGCACGAGGTGCCGTCTATGTGTCGTTTCGACAGCATGTCCGACGACTGCGCGTGGGAACCATCGATCAGGTCGCCGATGGGGTAAAACATATCGAGCGGCTGATGCCTGCAAATCTCTCAGAAATCCTGGCAAGTTGCCGGGATGGTTCAGTGACGTGCCATGCAGCAACCCCAAGATGGCCCAACTGCAGGCAGTGAAACTCATTTCGCAGGGGTACACACCGGAACACTGCCTGGACATCAGTACCATCTGGTAGCGCAAAAGGTTGTAGCCCAGCAGCACACCCCATAGCTCTTGAGCGATCATCTCTGGCATCTTGCTTCTCAGGGTATATTCGCCGCCCAGCAGTCTCTGCTTGATCGCCCGATAGCCCAGCTCAATTTCCCAGCGTTGACTGTAAAGGTCGACGATCTCCCCACCCGGAAAGCGCAGCGGGTCGACCACCGAAGTCAGTACGCTTACCATTTTTCCCTTGATCATCTTGCGCAACAACCGCGCTCGCATTTCGAGCGGACGACAGGTGGTATGTGGTCGGTAAATACATAGCGGCCATACTGTAAGCGCGAGTAGGCGGGTCTTTGGGCTGACGCCCGGCGATATCGTCAGGGCGTCAGATCCATACAGCCGTTCGATCAGGCTGCCGGCTTCAGAATGACCTTTGTCCAACCCTCATCTCGCGCATCGAAATGCTTGTACGCATCGGGCCCTTCCGCCAATTTCAGGCTGTGAGAGATGATCTGCGAAGGCTTGGCGCGGTCGTGATGGATCAGCTCCGCAAGCCTGCGGTTATAGGCTTTGACGTTGGCTTGCCCGGTGCGTATCTGCTGGCCCTTGAACCAGAACGCGCCGAAATCGAAGGCCATTTTGCCTTCCTTCGCCAGTTCATTTTTCGCGCCCGGATCCTGAGGAACAAACACCCCGACGACGCCGATGCCACCCGTGGCCTTGGTGGAAGCTACCAGGTTGTTCATCGTCAGGTGATTGACCTCATGGCCGTGTTTGTCACAGCACTGGTACCCCACACACTCACAACCTCGATCAGTGCCTTTGCCGTGAGTCAGGTTGAGGATCTGATCAACCGCCTCTTTCTCCAGGGAGTTGATTGGCGTGGCCCCCATCTGCGCGGCCAATTTCAATCGATCCGGATGGTTGTCGACCACGAACACTTGCGAGGCGCCTTTGATCATCGCGGCATGAGCTGCCATCAGGCCCACTGGCCCTGCACCGTAAATGGCGATGCTTTCACCCGGCATCAGGCCAGCCAGTTCAGTGGCATGCCATCCGGTGGGGAATATGTCTGACAGCATGACGTAGTCGTTTTCTTTCTCTTGCGCATCCTCTGGCAGCACCAGGCAATTGAAGTCCGCATATGGCACACGCAGCAGTTCTGCTTGACCACCCTGGTATGAGCCCATATCGGCAAACCCGTAAGCAGCACCAACACTGCCGGGGTTGGCCGTGAGGCAGAAACCGGTCAAACCTTTTTCACAGTTTTCGCAGAAACCGCAGCCGATATTAAATGGCAAACAGACGCGATCACCTACCTTGATGCGATCTACGCCGGCGCCGACTTCGATGACTTCTCCGAGGTTCTCGTGACCGAAAACACGTCCCGTCTCCATCGAGGTGCGGCCCTCGTACATATGCAGGTCAGAGCCGCAGATATTGGTAGTGGTGATGCGCACTACGGCGTCGGTAGGTTTTTCGATCTTGGCGTCTGGGACATTTTGCACGCTGACGTCGCGTGGCCCGTTGTAAACGATGGCCTTCATTAGACTCTCCTGTTCAAGCGACGATGAGGGGGGTTCGTCTGCTTACGGGACATCTGTCTAGTTCTACGAACGTATGTTCCACAAATCGAGCTATGACCAGACGAGTGGTAATGCCGTCGCCCGCGCGTGGCGGCCCTTGAATTTGCAGCTCGTGACGAAATTAGACAGTTGAACGCCATAGAAGCAATATGGCTACGACACCCCTGTCAATCAGCGCCTCACGTCCCTCATGAGCTCCCTGATGCACTGGCCAATTACCGCTCGCGTTCCATCAACAGCTTTGAGGGAATATCGGACAGTTTCTGCAACTTCAGACCTTCCTTAGGTTTTCGAAATTGTTGCGACTGCAGACGGCGATTCATCCAGCCGCCCTAGGGTCTGCTTGTAATGGCTGCGACTGCTTGTAATGGCTGCGACTGCCTGAACAATCTCCATGAACAACTTAGGAATGGCATTCCAGCCACGGGGACAGCTTGCAGGGCTGCTATCGACCCAAAGCGGACGGTCTCGGCAGGCTGTTTACGGCCCAGGCTGTGTAAAAACGCAGCGAGTGATGGATAGCTGGATATTGGATCGTTTTTAGGGGCGCTCAGCGGCCTCGTGGGCCCTGGTGTGTCGATTCGAGGCATCCCGCTGACTTGGGGCAAGTGCGACCTCCACGAGGTAGTGCGGCGAGTTAAGTGGGCAGCCAACGGGATTTCAGGCCCTCATTGCCGCCATCAGCACACGATTGCCCAGCAGGTTCAGCACTCGTTTGAAGTTGTAGGCGAGCACGTGCAGGCTCATTTCCGTGCTCACCCGGTCGAGCGTTCGGGTGAGGAAATGAGTGGCGCCCATCCAGGCCTTCAACGTGCCGAACGGATGCTCCACCGTCTGACGGCGGATGCGCATCATCTCCGGTGCCTGATCCAGGCGAGTCTGCATCGCATCGAGCACCGACTCATGCTCCCAGCGACTCACACGGCGCTGTGCGCTCGGTGTGCACTGATCTTTCAACGCGCACCCTTGGCAGTGCGAACTCCAGTAACGGTGCAGCTTTAGCCCTTTCTCGACGCGTGAGAAGCGCCAGATCAGGCTTTGCCCAGCAGGGCATCGGTACTCGTTCCTTGCTTCGTCATAGATGAAGTCACCTTTGCCAAAGCGGCCAGCCGCTGTTGCTCCAGAAGTCAGCGTCTTGGGCACGAAAGCAGTGATGCCGGCTTCATGGCAAGCCAGAATTTCCTCGCTCTTGAAATAGCCTCGGTCGGCGACCACCGAGAGTGCTTCCACGCCCATCGCTTCCCGCGCCTGCATGGCCATGCTGCTCAGTTGATCACGGTCGACGCCGTCGTTGGTGACTTCGTGCGTCACGATCAGATGATGCTTCGTATCGACCGCAGCTTGGACATTGTAACCGACCATCCCGGTGCCGCGCGTCATCATCGAGCGAGCATCAGGATCGGTCAGTGAAATCTGCTTGTCTGGGGCGGTCTGAAGCTGGATCTCGATGGCCTGGAGTTCCTGCATCTTCACTTTTAACGCCGCGATCTTGCTGTGCAGTCGCTCGGCCTTGGCTTGTGCCACGGCAGGTTCCTGCCGATCGGCAGTGTCCAGGGCGGTGAGGTAGCGGCTGATGCTGGATTCGATTTCCTCCATCCGCCGTTGCAACTTGGCGCTGGTGAAGTTGCGATCACGATTGTTGACCGCCTTGAACTTGCTGCCGTCGATAGCCACCAGCGCTTCGGCGAACAGACCGAGCTGCTGGCACAGCACGACGAACTGCCGACAAACGCCGCGGATGGCCTTACCGTTGTCCTTACGGAAGTTGGCGATGGTCTTGAAGTCCGGCATCAGGCGCCCGGTCAACCACATCAGCTCAACGTTGCGCTGGGTCTCTCGCTCAAGGCGGCGACTGGACTGAATTCGATTGAGGTAGCCGTAGATGTAGATCTTCAGCAGGACGGCAGGATGATAAGCAGGCCTACCAGTTTCTGCAGGGACAACGCCCTCGAAACCGAGTTGACCAAGGTCGAGTTCATCGACGAACACATCAACCACGCGCACCGGGTTGGTGTCCGCCACGTAGTCATCCAGGCTCTCGGGAAGCAGCACGCTTTGGCTTCGATGCTCACCTTGGATAAAACGCTTCATCGGCATCCCCCGCTGATTTGACTCCATCAAATCACAGCAAGGTCGATGCCAGCGTTTTTACACAGCCTGGGCCAAAAGCGGTCATCAGGGCTGGCTTGAATCGGGGCCGAAGGATTACGCTCTCAGCCCCATAATTGCTGGTCAGACAGTTACCACGATCTTGCCGATCTGCTGATTGGTTTCAAGGAAACGATGGGCATCCTGGATGTCGCTAAGTGTGAATGTCTTTGCGATGATCGGGCGCAACGCACCGGACTTCAACCCTTGCAGAATAAAAGCCTTTGCTCTCTCTAGGGCTTCAGGGTCGGCCACAATCTCTGCGTAGAGATAGCCCTTCAAAGTCAGGCTTTTGCTCAGCACGGTAAACAGTGGGAATGGTGTCGGTTCAGAGCTAAGTGCGCCGTACTCCAGCAAAATTCCGCCCCGCGCCATGCTCTGCGTGAGAGGTTCAAAGGACGGCCCGCCTACAGGATCGAATACAACGCGAGCGCCTTGACCGGCAGTTATCGTCATAACACGCTCGACGATATCCTCTTCATCGCTGACGATGACATGCGCAGCGCCTGCATCAAGTAGGGCTTGCTTCTTCGCGTGAGTTCGAGTGATCGCAATCGATGTGGCGCCGACCATACGAGCCATTTGGAAGGCGGCCAAGCCAACACTGCTTGACGCGGCGGTAACGATGACAAAATCGCCCTGCCGTAGCTTCGCCTGTTCAATCAATGCCCCCCAGGCGGTGACGTACTGCATCCAAGACGCCGCAGCCTCTTCAAAGGACAAGTTCTCAGGGCTCTTTACCACCAGGTGGGCCGGTACATTGGCCAACTCGCCGTAGGTGCCCCAGCGAGTAATATCCAGAGGTGGGATCAGAGCGACCGAGTCACCAATCGTGATCTCGGTTACGTCGCTCCCAACTGCCGTTACGATGCCTGCGGCCTCGTAGCCTAAGCGGCTGGGGAACTCCGCTTCTTGTAGGTATGCGTGATTGCGGAACATCACTTCGGCTCGGTTCAAGCCAATGGCTTTAACACTAATTTGCACCTCGTTTGCTGCTGGTGCCGATACTTCCAGATCTTCCAGCTTCAGAACGCTGGCGTCACCGTATTCATGAATTCTGACAATGCGTGCCATCATAGATATCTCGTTTATCAATGGGCCCCGACGTACATCCGGAAGGTATCCGGGCACTCGAAAGGTGACGAAAATTTAGTCATTGGTTGGCGCTAGATAAAGGCCTACGATGGCGCATTACTAGAAACAGAGTGTTTATAATGGATCGCCTGACCCAGATGGCCACGTTCGTCAAAACAGTTGAGCTGGGTTCATTCAGCGCCGCTGCGGACGACCTGAATCTGTCCCCTCAATTGGTAGGGAAACAGGTGAAAATGCTCGAACAACATCTGGGTGTTTCCCTGCTGCACCGGACTACGCGCAGGCATAGCCTCACCGACTTCGGCAGGGCGTTCTACCCGCGAGCAAAACTGATCCTTGCAGACATGCAGTCTGCCGAGAACCTGGCGGCCCTCACTCGGGGCACACCAAGTGGCCGCCTTCGCATCAACGCGCCGGTCACGTTCGGAATTCGCACGCTTTCGCCACGCCTGCTGGAATACATGGTTCGGTATCCTCAAGTGTCTGTTGACCTAACGTTATCGAACGAACTGGTCGATATCGTTGATGATGGTTACGACGCGGTATTTCGCATCGGCGAGCTGGTGAGCAGTGGGTTGAAGGCAGTGCCACTGGAGCCCTATCAGATGGTTTTATGCGCTGCGCCGTCCTATCTTGCACGTCGCCCTCCCATCATCAATCCGTGGGATCTACAGCAGCAGGAGTGTCTGGGGTTTACCTATTCTGATGGCCGCTCACACTGGAGCTTCGACAGCCCGGAGGGGCGTATAGATGTTCCTATTACAAGCAAATTAACGATCAATCAAGGTGATCCACTGCTGGCAGCGGCTGTAGCTGGTCTAGGTGTGGTTCTACAGCCGATAGAGTTGGTTAGCGATGCACTGCGCGATGGGACACTGGTGCGTCTGTTGCCGCAGTACCCAGTGCCGAATACCGCAATGCACATCCTCTATGCCCCTGACCGAAGAATGACTCCAAAGCTGCGCAGCTTCTTGGAGTTTGCGCGTGAGGCTTTTGGGCAGCGAGGCCCTCTCTAACGCACGAAAATCAATGTCTGCGCTATCCGGTATTCGTAAAAGGACGACGATTACCGTGGCTCACCGGATATGACCAAGCACCCCTTGCTGAGGAAGTACCTGCTGTAGCACTTCGCGGCGGAAGTCGAAGAACTGAAAGATGCCATGTTCGTTGGCTTGGGGCCGCAGGTCCAGAGCGTGCTGGACCGCCTGATCCAGGAGCGGGTTCTGAATCCCGACCGGGTGATTGGCGGCATGCTGCACTCCTCCGGAAACTGCACCTACCGGATCAACTACCTCATCGGCGACAGAAGCGCGCTGGTCCCGCACGCCACCAGCCCTGTGCCTTACGACCAGGTCCGGCGAGCATTTCGGGAGCGGTTCGTCACCGCCTGATCGAACGTCGGATGAGTGGATGCGGGCGCGGGTTCAATTCCGCAAGCGGGAATAGAACTGGCGTCCTGTCTGATGCGCTCGGTTGGTGATCCGACCAGAGCAGAACTGGTAGGATTGCGGGCATCAAGGGCCGGATTCCGCACCTTTCCGCAGGAGTTTGCAGCGGTCGTAAGGCGCTGAGTTACATAGGTTTGGCGCAGGGTTCCACCCCACCGAGCCCCTGCAGGAGTTCGAATCGTTACGCACGCCCCCCAGAAACCCTCACTAGCCCGCACGGCACGATGCTAGGTCGTTGATTTTCAAGAAATCGCTCGATCGATCCGCGCTTGCGGACTGCGGACTTCCAATGGGCCGGAAATCTGGCTCGCCCAGTCGGCTCTCGGTACCGACACGTTGCAAACAGTCGGTACTTCTCGATAACTACCCGACGAATCGGAACATCTCAGCTAGCCCTGATGTTGCCCCTGCTTGCTGACGCAGCTTGGAAGTTCTGGCTGCAATATTGCCCCCCCAATCGCTGTGGAAGGTAGCTCCCTGGGCAAGTGCAATCGAGGGGGGGGGGATCGCTGCGTAGGGCCGTGTGACCCCCATCCTGCAGCATGACCTGATTGGGTCAAGGCCGGGTTGTCATGCAGGCAGTTTGGCTGCAAGCAGTTCGACCTTCTCGATATTGGGCGGAGAACTGAGCAAGGTCGCGGCGTTGGCCATCAAGGCCGCGGCGATCTGGCCGTTCAGATGTGCTTGGCGACCTGCCTCATCGGCAAAGGCATCGAACACACCGAACGTCGAAGGGCCAAACTTCAATGCGAACCAGGCAGTGGTGCCGGACTCGGCGTTGGCGAGCGGCAGTGCGCTGGCCAGGAAGTCGGCAAGCGCAGCCTCCTGGCCGGGTTTGGCTTCGAGGCGAACAAACAGGGCGAGCTTGGTCATACTGTAATCCTTTGGGTAAATGGGTTAGGTGAATGGATCAACGAGCCTGCAGTCTAGGTCGTCATGACAGCCATCTCTATAGACAATAATGACAACATTGATATCATTGTTGCCATGAAACTCCACATCCTTGTTTGTGATGGCGTGTTTGATCTGGGGCTTGCGGCGCTCACCGACACAGTGGGCTTGGCCAATGCGATGGCGGGCTCGCTGCCACAGGCTCCCGCGCACATAGAGCTCACGCTGGTGGGCGTGCGGCGTCGCATCCGAACTGCGCAAGGCTTGACGGTCCCCGTGGTCCCTGCGCGTAGTGTGCCGGAACCAGACGTCGTGCTCGTGCCCGCGTTTGGCGACAAGATGCCTGACACGCTCTCAGCTCGGCTCACACGCCCCGATGTGCCCGACGCGGTCGCGGCGCTACAGCAGTGGTCCACCGCTGGCGCGCACCTAGGTGCCGCTTGCTCCGGTAGCTTCTTGATTGCAGAGAGCGGCCTGCTTGATGGGCATCGTGCGACGACGTCATGGTGGCTGGGGCCGATGTTTCGGCAGCGCTATCCGAACGTCAAGCTGGAAGAGTCACGCATGATCGTGAACTCGACACGCTTCACCACCGCTGGTGCCGCTTTGGCCCACGTCGACCTGGCCTTGCGCATCATCCGGGAGCGCAGTCCGGCGCTGGCGGCCCTGGTGGCACGCTATCTGCTGGTCGAGGCACGCAGTTCGCAAGCCGAGTTCGTTATTCCCGACCACCTTGCGCATGCCGACCCGATGGTGGAGCGCTTCGAGTGCTGGGCCAGAAGTCAGCTCGCGAAGGGGTTCTCGCTGGCCGAGGCGGCCAGCGCCGCGGGCACAAGCGAGCGCACCTTGGCGCGGCGGCTGCAAAGCGTTTTGGGCAAGACACCGTTGTCGTATTTCCAGGACCTGCGCGTGGAGCATGCCGTCCATCTCTTGCGCACCGGAAACGCGAGCGTCGACCAAGTCGCCGCACAGGTCGGGTACTCGGATGGGGTGAGCCTGCGGGCCCTGTTGCGCCGCAAGCTGGGCCGGGGTGTCAGAGAGTTGCGACGCGGTGGATGACCAGAGGCGTTTGGTGTATACACGGCTGGAGACCGCCGAGAAACTGACGCAGGCCAAACGGCGCATTTGGACCTGACAAAACTACTGCCCGCCACGGCGCGCAAGCTCCAGTTTGACCCCGGACAAAGTTTTGCTGGCAATGTCGTGGTTGAGCAAATCAATACCTTGATTGAGCAACGCTGTGCACTGACGATTCGGCGGCTCACCGACCCCGCCGCCGACAATGACGCAGCCGCCGAGCCCACCGTTTGGGCTACCGTGCGGACACGGGTTTGATTCAGGGTTTGGGAATTGAACCTACATCCCATCGCAGACGAGTTTGATGCCCGTTTCCGGCGACCAGCATGGCTGAGAAACCTGCTTGCAGGTCTACAATCGGGCAGGCTTTACGATCGAGTTCGCAATGGTTCGCAGCAGCTCGTTGCACTTCTATTGCGTGGTTCTCCCATTGAGGAAGATTAGAATGTATCTGCCGAGCACGATTCCTTATCAGCAGCATCGAGGGTTCAGCCGAACCTTCACTCCGGGTCATTTGAGCCTGGGATTGTTCTTCCCTTTGGAGGCCTTCGGTGGGGACATTCCGAGCATGCTCAACCAGGTCGAATTGGCCAAACGAGCGGAGGCTCTGGGCTTCTGCGCACTCTGGTTTCGCGACGTGCCTCTTCGGGACCCTAGCTTCGGCGATGTTGGCCAACTGTTCGACCCTTGGGTTTACCTGGGCTACATGGCTGCTCATACGTCGGAGATAGCGCTTGGCACCGCATCCATTGCCCTCCCTATACACCATCCTCTGCACACGGCCAAGGCATCAGCCAGCGTTGATCAGTTGAGCGAAGGTCGCTTGATACTGGGGGTAGCTTCCGGCGATCGCCCAGTGGAGTTTTCGGCTTTTGGCGTCGATCCCGAAAGGCGCGGAGAAATCTTTCGGGAGCACTACGAGGTGATTCGCAGAGCCCACAGCACCAGCTTTGAGCCCATTCGCTGGAGCGGTGGAGAGATGCGGGGCGCAGACCTCATTCCGAAACCCACTACCCAAGTCATTCCAATGCTCGTGACTGGGAATAGTCGCCAGTCACTGGATTGGATCGCGCGCGAAAGCGTCGGATGGATCAACTATCCACGTATACCGAACATGCAGCGAATGATCGTGGAAGATTGGCGGCAGGAGGTCATGAAGCAATGTGGCCCCGTCTATAAGCCCTTCACTCAGTCGCTCTACATCGACCTCGATGAGAACCCGTCTACGCCGCCCACTCGCATTCATTTGGGGTTCAAACTTGGACGCTACCATCTCCGGTTTTTGCTCGAGTCGCTTGAGGAAATCGGAGTGGACCACGTTATCCTGAATCTCAAATACGGAAAACGCCCTGCTGAGGAAGTCATTGAGGAGCTGGGTACTCACATCGTTCCGCAATTCGGAGTACAGCCGCGTCCTGAAGCGAATTGATACGCCGGTTGGTTTGCTGCGTTACAACAGACGGGCCTCACGGCCGTGCTGTTACTGGAGTGCGCCGCTCTAATGATGCTCACTGAGCATCCCGCGCTTCTTGGTTTGGCGGATCAATGCGCTCGATGTTCCCCAGTACCAACGCTCGTCCGGCAAACAGGCCGCCCGATGTTTCCAAGGCAAAACGTTCGGCATCACGTTTGCGCACTTCGTCGATCACCGCGTCGGCTTCGCGCTCCGACGCCCCCAGAGTCACCACCGCCTGACGGCCGAGCAGCAGGGCCGACTCAGAGGTTTCCCGCACGATATAGTCGGCGTCGTGTTTGACCAGTTCCAGCGCATGTTCGCGGTCAAAAGCGCGCACCAGCAATTTCACTTGCGGGCAGTAGTGCCGCGTACTTTCGACAATGCGTGTCGCGGTTTTTTTATCGTCCACACAAACAATGATGGCGCGGGCGTAGCACAAGATCCTGAGCGTTCACCAGGAACTCTCCAGGGTAAGAGTGGCACCTGAAGTGTAGTTCAGGACACCGGCATCGTTTGAAAGGGTGACCAAAGATTCAGCAGCTTCTGCCGGTCCATACCGTAAAGGGCGTCCTAACAATCCTTTCATTTATACCGAGCGCGCAGGCATGGCTTGAATCTTGGTCAATGCACTCTGCCCACGATATCCAGCTTAAATACAAGTTTTGTTTTAAGGGGTCGCCAACCAATCCATCTGATATGGTAAATTTTCGATCACCTGAGCCTTTTTCGTCAACCAACAGTCTATAAAGTGCATGCTCGATGTTCTTTCAAACAACAAAATAGCAGCCAACCAGTTTTGGCTCTTGGGCACACTGACGCGCTCGAGAATTCAGACCCTCCCAGGATCAACAATAGAACCCCGCTTATCAGAAAGAAATGGGATAAATAACTATTCACTTGATTTGGAGATGGCCGCTGTGCGAAAGCTTGGCTTGGGCTTCCTGGTTACTGGCGTTTTGGGGCAACTATCAGCACTACTATGGACCTACACGTCCACGGGACCCATTTGTCAAAATAACGTCGACAATTCATACATCCAGCAAAAAGTGAAAAAGTTCGAACAACTACTCGATGACACTGCTAATAAAGTTGCGACAGAGCTCAGTACAAAACATTCCTACGGGCTCGCGCCTTTTGCGAAAAACGAATACCGCATACCCGATTCAACGGAGGCTGACGCCGTACGGTTTTCGATCGAAAAGCCAGACGAAGCATCAGTATTTACGCTGCCTTCATTGCCCATACAGGCACACAAATGGCCGATTATCCTTAGCGGTCTGATCACTTTTACCTCTGCCTGCTCTTGGCACTCTTCGCCAGCAAAAAAGCCGTTGATCCGCAATGGCACGTCTTTCACACCGTGCGAGGATCGCTAATCACGCTAGAACGCCCGTGTTTGGCCTGCGGCGGCTTCATTTCCCACGCTGCAAAAGCCGCTTCAGCAACGCCTTCATCCGGTCTGTGGGTGATCGAAATTGCGTTGAACACACCAAGCCGCCATCGCGCCAGAAAAGCCATTCAGCAGCTGGGGTTGCCGGTAGCGCGTAAAGAAAACAACTTTGTCGTCATCGGCCCGTATAAACAGAAGCAGGACGCGGCCCGAGTCGTGAAAGAGTTGAGTAAACTTCATGGCGTTAGAGGATGGATAATGGCGGGAAATTGACATAGCCCGATTTAGCTCTGGGCCAAACTCGAACAAACGGCTACTTGTTTGACACAAGAAAGCATTCATGACCACAAAATAACTTAGAGCCGAATTCGCCCTGAAGAAATGCCTGATCGCCTACTTATGGATCAAGTTTTAAATCAGCGAACTGAACTACGGCCTCGATGAGTAGACTTTACAACTTTCGTAGCCTATACAAGCCGCTAACTTTCAAGATGAAAGACTCACTTCATCGGCGGGCGCATTGCCCTATACCTCCGCTCTCCTCTCGGTTCAACTCTCCGCATAACTATCCACTACCCTTCGGTACTGGCTGGGAGAGGCGCCGATGTGTTGCTGGAAAAACCGCGTGAAATGACCTTGCTCGGAGAACCCGAGGTTCTCCGACAACAGGCCCAAGGTTCCACTGCGCTCATGCTCAAGCCAGGCAAAAGCCCGGCGCATGCGCGCATCGTTAAGCAACAGGGTCGGCGTCATGCCGGTATCCTTCTTGAACAGCGTAAAGAAGTGCGCCCGCGACAGCCCACAAGCCCGCGCGGCATTGTCGATCGGGTTCGGATCATCGAGGTGCTCAAGCAACCAGGCGGTGCCACGGCGCACGCGCGCGTCCCGGAACTCACCTGAGTTCGGCGCACCCAGTAGCGACAAATGCCGCCAGCTGGAAAAGTCCTCGATCAGTTCGATCAGGAAGTCGAAAAGCATGGATTCAATGCGCTCTTTCGGCACGATCCCGCAGCCATGCGCTTCGGCGACCAGTATGTCGGCCAAGGTGCGATTACGACTCGACAGCTCGATGCACGACTGGGCAAAAAAGTCCGGCCGACCGCTGAGCGCCAGCGACTGCTGGGCAGTGGCCAGCCAGGCGGACTCGATGTAGAGCGCCAGAATTACGGTGGCACCGACACCCGGCTGCGGATCGTAGAAATGCGGCTCCCAGGCGTTGACCAACACCGCCGTGCGATCGCTGAGCGGAACCCGCCGACCGTTGACGTTGAAGTAAGTGTCTTCACCGGACACCTTGACCAGCACATGGCATTCGGAATGGGTGTGGGTGACCAGCGAACGATCCATATTCAGCAAGGCGACCCGACCAAACCTGCCGTGGAAAACCCGTTGGGCAATCGACATCAGATTCCTCCGTTCGCTTGAAGCGATATTGTTATCGGCCATAATGAAGGATCACCGTAGCTTCTATCTGTTCTGGACCCCGGCGATCGCTCAATGGTTCAGCAACACTTGGCGGGCTACTATCGCGCGCGAATGACCGAGCGTCAACCTCGACTTTCGCAGCCCCCACGCTCATCGGAAAAACCGCCTTACAAGGCATGGCGTTCTTTCCCGTGATAAACGCGCAGGATATCGGCCACCACCGCCAGAGCGATTTCCGCCGGGGCCTTGCTGCCCAGATCGAGGCCGATGGGCATATGCAAACGGGCAATCTGTTCATCCGTCAGACCACCGATGCGCTTGAGCCGCTCGGCGCGCTTGGCCGAGGTTGCCTGAGAACCCATGGCACCGATGTAAAAGGCCGGGGTGTGGACCGCTTCCATCAGTGCCAGATCATCGATTCGCGGATCGTGAGTCAGCGCCACCACCGCGGTCGCTGCATGGCAACCTCCGGCGGCAATGAACATTGAGGGCAGCACACGTTGCATCTCCACACCTTCGAGATGTACATGCAGCATCTCTTCCCGGGGGTCGCAGGCGATGACTTCGCAGCCGATGGCGCGGGCAAAGCTGGCGCAGACTTCAGCGACAGGCGAGAGCCCCGCCAGAATCAGTCGTAACGCCGGGCCAACGCTGATGCGCACCCTTTCGTCGACGACTTGCACCCGCTCGCTGCCGTGTCCGGTGTCTGGGTCCAGGCGCAAGGCACCGCTGCTCAGCTCGACGTGACGCAGCAGACGGCGCTGGCCGAGTAACGCCGCTTGCAGACTCTCCAGGTGTACGATCCATTCGAGACTAGCAGCGCGGTGCTCGACCAGCACGATCAGGACGCCCCCACAGGGCAATCGTAGACGGTGGCGTTGCTCGACGCTGTCGCCATAACTGACGATCTGCGCCGGTTCGCGTAATTCACCGCGCGTCAGGCTTTCGAGAAACTCCTCTTCGACGCAGCCACCCGACAGCGAGCCAACGTGTTCGCCCGTGCCATTGGCCACCAGCATCGCACCCGGCGCACGCGGTGCGGAGCCATAGGTGGAGAGCACCGTGCACAGCCATTGGGCCCGCCCGGCGCGAGCCCATTGCAGTGCCTGGTCGATCACCTGAACATCGAGATGGCGCATGTTTTCTGTACCTCAAGCAAAGCGTGGTGCTGCATGCAGGGTTACGTTTACGGTAACCTTCGAGCAATCTTGTTCAATCGTTGATTCAACATGTCGCCACAACAATTTTTGCAACTTGGGCCGCTGCGCCTGGAATATCGCCAACTGCCTCCGGCTGACCTGTCGCGACCGACGCTGGTGCTGTTGCACGAAGGCCTCGGCAGCGCCGACCAATGGAAAGACTTCCCCCTGCGCCTGGCCCAGGCCAGCGGTTGCGGTGTGGTCACTTACAGCCGTCAGGGTTATGGGCAATCGAGTCCGGTAACCCTGCCGCGTCCGCTGAACTACCTGAGCAGCGACGGCCCTCGTGAACTGCGGCAATTGCTCGATGCCTTGCAACTGCCACAAGTGGTCTTGCTCGGTCACAGTGACGGCGCATCCATCGTCCTTGCCTATGCCGCCGCCAACGATCCACGCGTGTTGGGCAGCATTGCACTGGCGCCTCACGTGATTGTCGAGACCGAGAGCCTCGATGGCATTCGCCATACCACCGAGGTTTGGCATCAGGGTGAATTGCGCGAACGCCTGGCACGCCACCATGGGGCAAATGTCGATGGCGCTTTTCACGGTTGGAGCGACAGTTGGTTGCACCCGGACTTTTCCCTGGACGATCTCGAAGCGCAGCTGGCTTTGATCGAAAGGCCGCTGCTGGTCATTCAGGGTCGCGAAGACCACTACGCCACGCCCGAGCAACTGCGGGTCATCGAGCGAAAGGTGCCTGGGCCATGCCGCTGTGTATTGCTGGATAACTGCCGACACTTTCCCCAGACCGAAGCGACCGAGCGGACCCTGCAGCTGGTCTGCGAATTCCTCGAGCGCCTCCCCGCCTGAACCTACCGAACGTGATTCAACCATCGACCACCTCATCCAGCGTTGCTACGCGCTCCGGCTGTTCACGCCAGCGACGCACGATCCCCAGTTCGATATCGAACATGTCCAGCACCCTGCCAACGGTATGATCGACCATGTCTTCCAGGCTGGTCGGCTTGGTATAGAACGCTGGCACTGGCGGCGCGATCACTGCACCGAGCTCGGCCAGCTCGGTCATGCTGCGCAGGTGATTACGGTGCAGTGGCGTCTCGCGAACCATCAGCACCAGGCGCCGGCGTTCCTTGAGCACCACGTCGGCGGCGCGGGTCAGCAGTGTCGAGGTCACGCCGCTGGCAATCTCCGACAGGCTGCGTATTGAACACGGCGCGATGATCATGCCCATGGTCTTGAACGAGCCACTGGCGATCGCCGCGCCAATGTCCTGATTGACGTAGCTGACGTCCGCGAGGGTCTTGATCCGCGACCAGGACATGTCGGTTTCATGGGCCAAGGTGATCAGCGCCGATTTGCTGACCACCAGATGGGTTTCAATTGGCGTGTCTCGCAACAGCTCCAGCAGACGCATGCCATAGACGGCACCAGAGGCACCGGAAATGCCTACGATCAACCGCTCCGGCCGACTGTTACTATGCGCGCTCATGATCGCCTTCCTCTATTAGACCTTCTTTGTAGAAGTGGATGGAGTCCAGTGCACTGGTCATGGTTTTGCCGATCATCTCGATGAACAGCATGGCCGCAGGAGTCAAGGGTCGACGGGCGTCGTGCACACAGACCATGCGTCGGCTGATTCCTGGCGCGGCCAGCGGATAGGCGCATAACGCACCCTCGTGCAATCCGCGATGCAGGATGGTTGCCGGCAGCACGCTTATCCAGTCGCTGCGACGCAGGAAGTCCTCGATGACCGCCAGGTCGTCCACCTCCAGCTGCGGGGTGACTTCGATACCCTGGGCGCCAAGGTACTGGTCGATCACCCTGCGCAAGCCGTGACGACGCGAGGGCAGCACCAGTTTGAATCCCGCCAGACTGGCCAACGGCAAAGGCAACGCTACGTTGAGGCGATTGGCTGCACGGGTGGCGATCAGTAGCTCCTCATCGAAGATGTCACGGCCGACCAGGTGCTCATGCTGAAAGCTTTGGTTGATGACCGCGAAATCCAGCGCGCCGGTCAGGACCTTCGCAATAAGTTCCTGGCTGTAGCCCGAGGTGACACTCAGTTCGACCTGTGGGTGATGCTCGACGAAATGCGCCAGGGTGCTGGCCAACGCGTTGTTGGCGGCAGAGGCGATCAGCCCGGCGCTGATGCGTCCGCCAATCTGGCCGCTACGGTCGATCAGGGCCTGACGCGCCGCCAGCAGCTGGCCAAGAATCGGCATGAACAAGCGATAAGCCTGATCTGCGGCCTCGGTCGGCGCCATGCCCTTGGAGCTGCGCTCGAACAACGTCTGCCCGAGCTCTTCCTCAAGCCTGGCGATCTGCATCGACAACGCCGGTTGCACGATATTCAAGCGCTGTGCAGCCCGGGTGACGGAGCCCTCTTCATAGAGGCAGGTGAAATACTTCAGATGGCGCAGCTCCATAGTCACCCTCGCGTGCGCGCTCAACCGAGTGTGCCGACGTTCTGATAAATGTGTTTGAGCTCGCTGAAATCCAGCAGCGCATCGACGCCATGCAAGCGCCCCAGGCCGCTCTTGCGGTAGCCACCGGTTTCCGCCTCGGCGAACAATTTGTTGTGGTCGTTGAGCCACACCGTACCGTTGCGCAGTGCCCGAGCGACACGCCAGGCGCGAGCGCCCTGCCCGGTCCAGACACTCGCGGACAGACCGAACTCGGTATGGTTGGCGCGCGCTACTGCCTCGGCTTCATCTTCGAAGGACTCCAGCACCAGCAACGGGCCGAAAATTTCTTCCTGACAAAAGAACGCGCTGCTATCGCGATGGGCGATCAGCGACGGCGCGAGAAATGCACCATTGCCCAGTTCACCCTGCGGGCGACCACCGGCCAGCAGCACTTCGTCACAGCTGTCCAGCGCCTCGCCAATGCGCCGCTCAACGCTGTCCCGGGATTGCCAGTCGATCAGCGGTCCCATGTTCGTCGCTGGATCGAGGCCATTGCCCAGGCGGATCCGCCCCAGTGCGGCGCTCAGCGCGGTTTTCATTTCGGCGAAGCGGCTGGCATGCACCAGCACGCGCCGGGCGGCAGTGCATTGCTGGCCAGAGATAATGGTGGCCGCCGCGGCCAGTTTCGGCGCGATGGCGGCAATATCGGCATCTTCAAAGACCAGGCAGCAGGACTTCCCACCCAGTTCCAGAGAGAGCTTTTTCATGGTCGCCGCGCAGTCGCGCATGATGCGCTGGCCGGTAGCGGTCGAGCCCGTGAAGCTGAGCACATCCACCCGCGGCGAAGCCACCAGATGCGCTGCCCCGGCATGCCCGCTCTCGGTGAACAGATTGACCGCCCCTGCCGGCAGGCCCGGCAACGCGAACAGCGGTTCGAGCATCGCCGCGTTGAACAGCGCGGTTTGTGGCGCGGGTTTGATCACCACCGTGCAACCCGCCGCGATCGCCGGCGCCAGAGCACGAACAAGCAGCACCGCCGGGGCATTCCACGGAATGATCAGCCCCGCCACTCCGGCGGGTTCGCGCAGCATGCTGGAGAACTCACCGGGCGCCACTTCGAGCATGTGCCCCGGGTTGTGCCGGGCCAGGCCGGCGTAATAAAGAATCTCGGAAATCGCCCCGCCGATCTCTCCTCGGGACTGCGCCAATGCCTTGCCGTTCTCGCGAGTCAGCAACTGCGCGAGTTGTTCCTGACGCGCTGTCAGGCCGGCAGCCCACTCCAGCAATAGCTGCTGACGCAGGCGCGGATTCTGCGCCCACTGCGGGTCGTTGAAGGCTCGGGCGGCGGCGGCCACCGCCGCTTCAGCTTCGGCCTCGCCGCCGTCGGCAAAGCATCCGATCAGCTCACCGTTTGCCGGGTCGAGACTGTCGGTCCAACGATCCGTAGCGGTCCATTGTCCATCGATGAAGTGTTGGCTTTGCATGAGTCCTCCTTGAATCAATGGGTCACCGAACCGCCGTCGACCACAAGGGTCTGGCCGCTCATGAAATCACTGTCGGTGCTGGACAAAAACAGCAGGGCACCGATCAGATCCTGCGGCACCGCCTCGCGCTTGATGCAGCGGCTGGCAATGTTGTTGCGCACGATATCCCCGGCCCAGGCGGCATTGGCCTGGACGTTGGCGCTCATGGTCAGGCCGGGGGCCAGGCAGTTGCAGCGGATGCCGGCGTCGCCAACTTCGCGCGCTATGGAGCGAGTCAGGGCAATCACCGCGCCCTTCGACGCGACATACGCCGCCATCATCGGTGCGCCTTTGAAAACCGTTGCCGAGGCAATGTTGACGATCTTGCCGTAGCCCTGACGGCGCATCACCGGCATTACCGCCTTCGCGCACTCGAAGGAACCGCGCACGTTGACCGCCATGATCCGGTCCCATTCCGCCGAGCTGGTCTGCTCGAACGGTTTGAGTTCCAGAGTGGCGAACAACGCCGCGTTGTTGATCAGTACGTGCACACCGCTGAACTGCGCCACGGCTTCCTCGACCATGGCTTGAACTGCGGCACCGTCGGTCACGTCGCAAGCGATTGCCAGGGCCGTACCGCCCTTGTTGCGGATCGCGGCGGCGGTTTCGTCAGGCGCGTTCAAATCGCAAAGCACCACCGTCGCACCTTCGGCCGCCAGGGCCTGGGCATAAGTGGCACCGATGCCTTGCGCGGCACCGGTAATGATCGCGACTTTTCCATTCAATCTGCTCATTGCGTTTTCCTTTACTTGAGGTTGCCTTGGGTTTCCGGAATCACCACGCTGCCGATCAGGTAGATCACCGACAGGCCGGCGGCGAAAATCGCCAGCACCATCGGGATCTGCGCGGGACTGCTGCTGAACAGGGACACAAAGGTCGGCATGGTTCCACCGAGGGCGAAACCGATGTTCCAGGACAACCCGGTGCCGCTGGCACGCAGCTCGGTGCTGAAGCGTTCGTTGAGGAAGATCAGGATCGGCGCGATGATCGCCCCGGCCATGAAGGCGATGCCCACGCAATACAGCGCAGTGCGGGTCAGCGAACCCGGCTCGGCGACACCGAGGAACATCATCGGCAAGCTCACCAGGTTAATCACACCCAGTAGCATGAAGGTCTTCTTGCGACCGATCAGGTCACTCAGGTAACCGAAGGCCAGTGCTCCGACAATGGTTGCCACCGACCCGTACATGAGCAGCTGCGAAGTTTGCGTATGGGGAACTTTGGCGACCACGTTGAGCAAGGTCGGCAGATAACCGCAGGCCAGGTAATACGTTGCTCCGCCGCCGAACGTAATCAGCAGATTGACCAGCATCACGCCGCGGTACTCGCGACCAAACAGACGCTTGAGCGGCGACACGACCACTACCGCCGGCCCCTTGGTCTTGCGCGCTTGTTGCAGTTGCTGCCAGACCGGGGTTTCTTCCAGATAGCGGAACATCACCAGCCCGAAAAACGTGCTGAGCAGCCCGCAGAAGAACATGAAGCGCCAGCCCCAGACGTCAAATTCATCCCCGGGGAAAATTTCCGACAACACCAGGTAAGTGAACGACGCCAACAGCGCGCCCATGCCGGCACCGGCACCACCGATCAATCCGGACATCAGGCCGCGATAGCGCGGCGAGATGGATTCGGTGCCGATGGTGTGAGTGGAGGCCACGATGCCGCCAACGAAAACGCCCTGAATGATCCGCAAGATCAAAAACATTATCGGGGCCAACACCCCGATCTGGTGAATGGTCGGCAAGGCGCCAAATAGTGCCGTGGAAATACCGACGCCGACCATCGACACCATCAACGCACGCTTGCGGCCGTGTTTGTCGGCATACGCGCCAAAGATCGCCGAACCCAGCGGACGCACCAGTAGGGCCACGGCGAATGACGCGTATACCGCGGCCAGCGACAGTGTCGGGGTGTCGGAGGGGAAAAACATGCGGCCGATGATCGGCGTCACGTAGAGCAGAATGAACAGGTCAAACAAATCCAGCGCCCAGCCGAATGTCGAGGCAAATGCCGCGAGCAAAGCCTTGCCCGGTGGAATTTGCGGTGTATCGGTAGCGGCGTTGGTTGGCGGTGCAGTTGTTGTTGTTGTTGTCGTGGTCATGGTTGCCTCACACAAGATGTGTCTTGAGCTGGTTGGAACTATCGGGAACAGGCCGCTGGACAGCAGCAGCCACCGGTTCAATCGTGCATCTGGAGCACGCGTTGCCAGTCCTGCGGGGCCGCGTGCGCCCACTTGTCGAGTTCGACTTCCTGTTGTCCAGGCACCTGGATTCGTTTGAAGCGCATGGTCGGTGCCGACAGCGGCACCGTGGCGTCATAGCCCATCTTCGAGCCGACACCGTCACGGGTGGAGGGGTCGAGTTTCGAGCCTTGGGACTCGTGGATCAGCACCAGGTCGCGGTCGGCCTGGAAACGGGTGGCAATCGCCCACTCGACTTCGGTGGGGTCATGAATGTCCACATCCAGATCCACCACGGTGACGTGCTTGATGTCGTAGTGACCGCCCAGCGCGCCGAGGATGACGTTCTTGCCCTCACCCTCGGTGCGTTTGTCGATCTGCACATAAAGGTGATAACGACACACCCCGCCCTTGCTCAGGTGCACGTCACGCACGCACGGAAAGCTGCGGCGCAAGTACGCGAGCATGGTCGCTTCGCGCGGGATACCACCGAGCAGCAAGTGCTCCAGGCCGCCGCCGACGATGGTGTGAAAAATCGGATTGTGACGATGGGTCACGGCGTCGACTTCGATCACATGGCGCTCGGCGCGCTCGCCGTAGTACTGCGGAAACTCGCCAAACGGCCCTTCCATTTCCCGCGCCTTGGCCAGCAACCGGCCTTCGATGACGATCTCGGCATCGGCAGGCACGCGAATCTGGTTGGTGACACAGCGCGTCACCGCCAGCGGCCGGCCATGCAGCGCACCGGCAATTTCCAGTTCGTCGTGATCGATCGGCACGATGGCCTGGGACGCCAGCAAGGTCAGCGGATCAGCGCCAATGACCACCGCCACGTCCAGATCCTCTCCCAGCGCCTCGACTTCCTGAAAGAAGGCCAGCGCATGGCGTGGCAGCAGCAGTGCGCCCAGGCGATTTGGGCTGCTCACCTGCAAGCGGTGAATCGAAACGTTCTGCACCTCGGTGCGCGGGTTGCGGGTAATCAACAGGCCGGCAGTGATGTAAGGGCCGCTGTCGTGCTCGTTGTGGGTGGGAATTGGCAGCAGTCGATTCAGGTCGATCTCGCGATGCTCCACTTGCTGACAAACTGCATCGCTGACTTCGCGCCACGGCAACGGATTGAGGCTGGCCGCCTCGAAACGCGCCAACACTTCAGCGGACTCCACGCCCATGGCCTCGGCCATCCACTGCCGGTCGGACAACAGACCGGACACCACCGCGATCGAATGGCCGCCCGGCTGGGGGAACAGTGAAGCGCTCTTGCCGTCCAGACGATTGGCAATCGCTGCAACGCCGAAACGCAGGTCCACGCCGGGACGTATCATTGTCAAACGCTGCCGGCGCTGCAAATGGTCGAGCCAGCCACGCAGGCTGGCGCCTGCTGGCAGGTCCCCGGCCCTGTCGGCTTCGGGGGTGGAAAGAGTCACAGGCTGCATGGCCTTACCTCGTCATTATTGTTTTGGTGGCATGCCCGGTCACCCCGATGGCATGCCCGTTTGAATCGTCGGGATTCAGTTTCCGGTAGTGCTCGCACTGACGGGCCTGGTGCTGTCGGCCTGTTCGGGTTTGCCACCGCGCAGAAAATGGCTCAGGGTCATGATCACGAGCGGCGTGGCCAGTGCGATGTAGGCGTTGTCGATGCCATAGGGATTGCCCATCAGGAACCAGCCGATGGTGATGATCAGTGACGCGATGATGCTGATGAGCGCACCCTGCCGCGTGCCGAATGTCGGCGCGTAAAACACCATCAGCACCAGCACCGCGAGTGAAGCGCGCAAGGCCTTGGCGAGGAAGGTCACCACCAGAACGTCGGAGGCGTACAGCGCCAGTGTGATGGGCAGCAGGCCGGCGACGATGGTCGCGGTCCGGGCAAAGTTGAGATTCTTGCGATCATCCCCTCGGGGGTTGAAGAACGGCTGATAGAAGTCCTTGAGCAACAATGTGGCGATGCCCATGGTGAGCGCGGCCATGGTGCCGAACAGCGCCCCGGCCAGTCCTGCGACGACGATCCCGGCCATCCATTCGTGCATGTGCCCGAGGATTTGCGGAAAGGCCTGCAACGAGGGAATCTGCGGAAACAACACTGCGCTGCACATCCCCACCATCGCAGCGATCAGGCCGTAGGGAATCAACATCAATGCACAGTAGAAACTCGCATGTTGGGCCTTGCGCCCGTCACTGACGGTATTCACTGCCTGCACTACGTACTGGGTGGCGAACGTCGCGCCGATACCGGCCACCAGCCAGGCGAAAATCTTCGGCCAACCGACGTTGTCGACTTCGAACATCGGCGCTGGCAGTCGCGCCACCAACTCGCCCATGCCGCCAATCTTGCTCAAGGCAAAACCCAGGGCGAGGATAATCCCGGCGTACATCATTATCGCGTGCAAGACGTTGGTATAGATCACCGAACGCATGCCGCCGATGCCGACGTACAGCACCGAAACAATACCGACGATGATGATCGCCGAAGTCCGCTCGATGCCCAGCAAGGTCGCGAGCACGGCCCCGCCGCTGGCATAGATCGAGACCGCAACGATCGACAGCGCGCAGATCATGATCACTGACGTGGCGAAGCGTACCGGCTCGCCGTAAGTGCGGGCCAGCGCCCCGGAAATGGTGTTCTCGCCGAGGTCCTTGTACTTCTTCGCCAACAGCATGGAGAAGATCACGAACCCGACGCCCAGGGCGGCGATGTTCCAGGCAGCGGAAATGCCATAGGTGTAACCCGCCTGGGCCGTACCAATGCTCGCGGTAGTGCCGATGAACTCGGACATCATCAGAAAACCGATCAGCATCGCCGGAAAGTCCTTGCCTCCTGTTGTGAAGTTTTTCGCGCTTTGTGTAGAGCGTCGAACCCAGAAACTGATCAACGCCAAGACCACCATGTAGGCGGCCACGATGGTTAGTACCAGCCAGCTAGAAGCCACTAAGAGGAACTCCGATTTTTATATTTATTGGACGGATTTCGGTGCAGCCGATCTCACCCTAAGAGCCCCGCAACAGGTTTTCCATTAACGAATATTGATGCGTCCTATCAGTCTCAGTGAAGGGGCGGCAGGCCCTGCTCCGTAAGGGCGCACGCCGTTGCCGACATGCTCCCGGGCCTGCTCGCCGGTACGCATTTACTCGCCGGTGAACACGGCCACACGCTTGCTGTGAAACGCTTCGACGCCTTCCTTGAAGTCCTTGGAACTGCGCAGACGGCTGTAGCAGTGACCTTCCATTTCGATCGCGACGGTCAGCGGCGCGTCTTCGTTGTCATTGATCAGTTTTTTCGCCGTGCGCTGAGCCAGCGGCGAGAAGCGCCGCAGTTCATCGACCAGCGCATCGACGGTGCTTTCCAGTTCGGCATCCGGCACGACCTCGGTCGCGATACCCCAGGCATAGGCCTGGTCGCCCGTGATGCGTTTGGCGCGCATCACCATGTGCTTGGTGCGGGTGATACCAATGATTTTCTGCAGGCGTGCAGAGCCACCCGAGCCCGGAATCTGGCCCAGGTTCTGCTCAGGCAAGGCGTAGCGGGTGGTTTGCGAAGCAATGCGGAAATCGCAGGCCAGGGACAGTTCGAAACCGACGCCGAAGGTGTAGCCGCGGTTGGCAACGATCACCGGTTTTTCGCAACGTGCCGGTGCCGCGACGTTCCAGGCCAGCTTCGAAACGTGCTCCGGCGACGCTTCGAGGAAGCCCTTGATGTCGCCGCCGCTGGAGAAGTGTTCACCCACCGAGCGCAGCACGATGACGCGCACACCCTTGTGTGCATCGAGGGCTTCGAAGACCAGGCGCAGTTGATCGCGCTGGCCCATGGAAATGACGTTCAACGGCGCCCGGTCGAGGATGATGTCGGCGCGCTCGCGGGACACGTCGACTTCAACCTGGAAGCCATCGAACCGAGTGTCGAGAAATTGCTGGATCGCTTGTTGTTGCATGGGAATGTCCTCTGGATGATTAGCTGATGGCCTTCAAGACCTGTTCCTGGAATTGGGCCAGCAGCACGCGCCGCAGCACCTTGCCAACTGGAGATTTGGGAATCTGATCGATGAACTGGTAACGCCGTGGCCGCTTGAATTTGGCCAGGCCCGAAGCGATGCAATGGGCATCGAGGTCGCATTCCGACACCTCGGCGCGCGGCTTGATAAACGCAGCAATGATCTTGCCCCACTGCTCGTCCGGCAGACCGACCACCACCACTTCTTCCACCGCCGGGTGCAGCGACAGCATGTTTTCGATTTCCGCCGGGCTGACGTTTTCGCCGCCGGTGATGATCAAGTCATCGACGCGCCCCGTGACGAACAGATCGCCTTCCAGATCGAAGTAGCCGATGTCACCGGTGAAATACCATCCGTCACGCAACGCCTTGGCGTTCGCTTCGGGGCGATTCAGGTAGCCTTCGAACGCCTCGTCGCTCGCCAGGTCGGCGATGATCTGGCCCTCCTCCAACGGGTTGACCTGCACGTCCGCCGTTTCAGCATCGATCGGCACCACGCGTACTCGCTGGTTCATTGCACTGCGCCCTGAGGAGCCGGGTTTGCGACTGGCCTGCTGGTCGATGGTGAAGGTGTAGATTTCCGAGCTGCCGTAATGGTTGACGAACAATTGCGGCTGGAACGCCTGCTCGACGCGACGCATCAAGCCGTCGCTCATCGGCGCGCCGGCAAAGCCGATTTTCTCGACACTGGCGACTCGCTCGCGGGCAAAGGCCGGGTGTTCGATGAGCATGTGGTAGAGCGTCGGCACCAGGTACAGGTTGCTGACCTTTTCCCGCTCGATGGCCTGCAGCGTGGCCTCCACATCGAACTTCGGCACACAGACGAAATGCCCGTCGATCAGCGCCATCGACAACAACGAACGCACGCCCATGGTGTGGTAAAGCGGCATGACACCCAGCGTGCACTCGCTCTGGCGGTAGAGGTTTTGCGCGACGTGGGCCACCGCCGCGGCGCGTTCACTACGGTGCCGACGGGGCACGCCCTTGGGCTTGCTGGTGGTCCCGGAGGTGTACAGCAGCAGTGAAAAGTCTTCGGCATCGGCCTGCAAAATGATGTCGGAGGGGATCTGCGAACACAGCTCCTCGAAACTCAGGTCGGTGTCGGCGGCACGGATACCGGCGGCGATCCGTGGCAGCCTGGTGGCGGCGCTGCAACCGGCCACCGCGGCCACGGTCGCATCGTCGTAAGCCAGTGCGCGGATTTGCGCATCTTCGATGCAGTAGCCCAGTTCATCGGCAGTCGAACGCCAGTTCAATGGAGTCATGACGACGCCCGCAAACTGACAGGCCCAATGCAGGGTCGCCATCTGCCAGCGGTTCTGCATCGCTACCAGCAGTCGGTCACCGCGTTGCAGTCCGAGGCGTTGCAAGCCCCGCGCTGCGCTCTGGATATCGACGAACCAGTCTTCATAGGTTTTCTTCAACGCACCGTCACTGACCGCCACGGCGTGCGGTCGGCGTTCAACGGCAGCGAGAAAACTGCGTCCGAGATCGAACATTATTGTTATACCCCTTTGTTCGTTTGGCGCTGGGCAGCGACTTCGAGCACGGCCTGGACGATGCCGGTGTAGCCCGTGCAGCGACATAGATGCCCCGAAAGCATGTCGCGTACCTGGGTCTCGTCCGGGTTGGGTACCCGTTCGAGGAAATCCACGCAGGACATGAGAATGCCCGCAGTGCAAAAGCCGCACTGCAAGGCGTGATGACGGCGAAAGGCTTGTTGCAGGTCGCTCAGTGTGTCGTCGTCGGCCAGGGACTCGACGGTCTCGATACGCCGCTCGTGCCCCTGTACCGCGAGCATCAGGCAGGAACGCATGGCGACCCCGTCCACCAGCACCGTGCAGGCGCCGCAGACGCCGTGTTCGCAACCGACATGGACACCGGTGGCTCCGAGGTCGTGGCGCAGGAAGTCGCAGAGTTGGGTCCGCGGTTCGGCCAGCGCTTCGCGGGAGCGGCCATTGAGTTCCAGGCGAATCGGAAAGGTTTGGTCGGCAGTTACACGCATGTTCAGACTCCTTCGATCAGCTGATGACCCAGCTCGCGAACCAGTTGGCGGCGATAGGCGGCGCTGGCGTGCACGTCGTCTTGTGCATCGAGCGACCAGGCGGTTTGATTGAGCGCGTCAGGCAGCGCCGCACCCCGTGGCAGGCTGCGACGTTGCGGACGGTCGGCGACCCCGCCGATGCCGAGTTCGACCTGGTCCGTGCCGATGGCCGCGGCCAGGGAGACAATTGCAAAGTCGCCGTGGCGCATGGCGATTTCACGGAAGCGATAGGTGATGCCTTCGCGCTTGAGCGGAAAACGCACCTCGACGACGAGTTCATCCGCACGCTTGTCGGTGGTGAGAATGCCTTGGAAGAAGTCGGCGGCCTTGACGATGCGCTTGCCTTTTTTGGACTCGAGAACGATCTCGCCGCCCAGTGTCACCAGGCACAGCGGCAACTCGGCGCTCGGGTCGGCGTGAGCCACCGAACCGCAGACCGTACCGCGATTACGCGTCTGGAAGTGGCCGATCCAGGGCATCGCCAGTGCCAATAAAGGCACCTCGTCCATCAGGGTCGAACGCGCCAGCAACTGCGCCTGTCGCACCCCGGCACCTACCGCCAGGCAATCCTTGCGCAGCTCGATATAGGCCAGCTCGGCCACATGATTGATATCGATCAGCAACTTGGGTTGAGCCAGGCGCATGTTCAGCACCGCCATCAGCGATTGGCCACCGGCGATGATGCGAGCTTCCTGGCCGTACTCGGCGAGCAGCTCAACCACCTGACGCCGGGTGTCAGCCCGAACGTAATCGAAAGCAGCCGGTTTCATTGCGCACCTCCCTTGCCAAACAACGCGCCAAGAGAGGCCCGCAGTCGCGCCCACCAGCCGGTGGAGATGGCTTGGCCGCTGACCCGTTGCGAAAGGCGAGTAAATATTTGTCCGATGATCACTTTCGAGGCCCCTTGCAACATTCGGCCGCCGACTGCGGCGACTTTGCCGCTGACCGCCACCTGGTATTGGTACTCCAGACGTGTGTGGCCATTTTCCAGTTCAACGAAACGCACCTGGGCCTGGCCTTGGGCCGATCCCATGGAGCTGCTGCCGGATCCCGACAGACGCAACGAATGCGGCGGGTCCAGATCACTCAGGGCAACCTTGGCCTCGAAGCGCGCGCGGATCATGCCGACGCCAACGGTGACGTCTGCGCGGTAACGGTTTTCGCCGTCGAGCACGAGGTCGTGGCAACCGGGAATGATCGCCGCCAGCGTCTGCGGGTCAAGCAAGGTATCGAACACCTGTTGCGGCGAGGCAGGAATCACCACCGAGTCGTTGGCCCGCAGTGCCGGTCCACCGGCGGCTGCGTCGAGGTTGTCATCGGCTTCCATACCGGCGGGCCGTGGCGGTTCGTCGATGCCAATGAGCGTGCGTACTTTCGATGGCGTCAGTGGCAGACGGATGTCCGAGCGACCGAGAGCGTCGGCCACCGCGTTGGCGATGCACACCGGCGTGCTCATATTGTTGCCCTCGCCCACCCCCTTGGCGCCCAATGGGGTAAATGGCGATGGCGTGTCCATGTGCAGGATCACCGGTTCGATCACTTCCGGTGCGGTCGGCACCAGATAATCGGCGAAGGTCCCGGAGAGGAAGCTGCCGTCCTCGCCATAGGCGAACTCTTCCATCAGCGCCGCGCCGAGGCCCTGGGTGAAGCCACCACGAATCTGTCCATCGACCAGTGCCGGGTTGAGCAGGCGGCCGGCGTCATGGCAGGTGACGTAGCGATCGATGTGGATCTCGCCGGTCATGCGGTCGATTTCCAGACCACAGATGTCGAAGATAAAGCCGTAGCACAGTGAGCTATTGACCTGATCCTGGTCGTCCGGCGCCACCAGTTGCGGCGGACTCCAGAAGGCGGTTTCGCGCAGGCCGCCGCTTTCACCTCCCGGCAGCAGGCCCGGCGACCAGTGGGTCGCACCGGCAATCCGATGGAATGGCGCCACCGCCCCGCCATTGACCACAAAAATCTTGCCGCCGGCGAAACGAATATCTTCGGGACTGGCCTGCAACTGCTCGGCGGCAATTGCGGCGAGGCGATCGCGGATCTTCAGCGCGGCCTTGTAGACGGCACCGGCCACAGCGCCGGCGAAGCGGCTGGAATAGTTGCCCGAGGCAATCGACCAGGCGTCTTTCTGAGTGTCCAGTTCGACGTTGACCACGATGGATTCCAGCGCAACCCCCAGCACTTCGGCGACGACCTGCGCCACGGTGGTTTGATGGCCTTGCCCTTGCGGTGTCGAGGACACGTGCACGCTGACGTCACCCAACGGGCCGACGTTGATGGTAGCGGTGGCGACAGCGCCGTTTTTCGGACCGGCCTTGCGCCGTTCTTCGGGTGTCATCGCGGTGGTGATGTAGCCCATGTTGGAAATCGATGGCTCGATGACTGCGGCATAACCGATGCCATAGATTCGGCCTTCGGCACGCGCCTGATTACGGCGTCTGAGCAAATCGTCGAGACCGCCATCAGCCGCCGCCAAGGCAATGCCCGCCTGGTAATTGCCGGAATCGAGCAACGCACCGGCGGCCGCTTGATAAGGAAAGGCATCGGTCGGCACTAGGTTGCGGCGGATCACGTCCAACGGATCGAGCTTCAACTGCACGGCGATATGTTGCAGCAACCGCTCCAGGGCAAAATACACCTGCGGGCCACCGAAACCACGGTTCAGGCCGGAAGGGGTCTTGTTGGTCAGCACCACCCGGTTGCGCACTTGTACATTGCGGATCGCGTAGGCGCCCGTTAGGTTGCCGTGCATGCGGTAGAACGTCGCCGGCTCCGGCGCTCTCAGGTAGGCGCCACAATCTTCGATCTGGTCATAACGCAAAGCGGTGATTCGGCCATCGGCTTCTACCGCCGCTTCAATTTCGGTCACCCGATTGGTCGCCGAAGAAGCCCCCTGAAGATGTTCCAGGCGGTCCTCGACCCACTTCACCGGTGCCCCGACCTTGCGTGACGCTAGGCCCATCATCACCACGTAAGGGAACACACCTTGCTTGATGCCAAAGCTGCCACCGGAATCTTTCGGTGTGCGCAAACGCAAGCGGTTGCCGGGCACATTCAGTGCCCGGGCCATGACCGTGTGTAACGCATAGGGGCCCTGGAAATTTGCCAGCACGTCATAAATGCCAGTGGCGCGCTCGTACTGAGCCAGCACCACATAGCATTCGATGGGTGTGCAGGAACTGCGCGGAAACTTCACTTTGAGCGAGACCTTGTGCGGCGCCTGCTCGAACGCCTGCTCCGGTTCGCCATAACGAAAGTGCCGTTCGTTGACCACGTTGCTACCGACTGCTTCGTGCAGGATCGGCGCCTGGTCGGCAGTGGCCAGTTCAGGATCGATGATCGGGGGCAGCGGCTCGTATTCAACGCGCACACCTTCGATGGCGTCTTCGGCCAGATAGCGACTCTCAGCGATCACCACGGCCACCGGCTCTCCGACGTAACGCACCTTGTCGACGGCAACGCACCAGTGCTCCATCGGCTGACGCACACCCACCGGAAACGGCAGCGCCCAGCGTTTGACGTCTTCGCCGACCAGCACGCCGTGCACGCCTTTCATCAGCAACGCTGCGGAAAAATCCACCGACGTTATCCGGGCATGAGCGTGGGGTGATCGGATGATCGCCGCGTGTAGCGTTCCAGGAGGGATCGCAGCGTCATCGGCATAGCAGCCAAGGCCGCGCAACAATGCGGCGTCCTCGATACGGGTCTGACGGGCACCGATGTGGCCGGTCTGGCTTTCGGTAGCAGGTTGGAAACTAGTCATTTTTTTCGCGGCTCTTGTTGTTATGCAGCGCGATAGCGTTAGAGCCGAGTGTGTGAGAAAGGCGCAGGGAGCGCCTTGCCTGGAGAAAGGGAGTTCTGCGCTGGGGTCTGAAAATTTGCCTTAGCGTCTGATTTTCAGGTCTGGGGCCCGACAGAGTTGCCGGTCAGGGATGGGACGCGGGATGGCTCCGGAAAAGCCTCGATTTCTGCATAGGGCATCGGTTTGGCAAAATAATACCCCTGAAAAACATCGCAGCGACTGCCCTTCAGAAATTCCATCTGAGATGTCGTTTCCACGCCTTCGACGGCCACCGTCAGGCGCAGGTGATGGGCCATGGAAATAATGCCTTCGGTGATCGCTGCATCGTGAGGGTCGGTGGCGATTTCCCGGATGAACGAGCGGTCGATCTTGATCTTGTCGATGGGTAAACGCTTGAGGCTCTCAAATCCCGTCATTGCTTGAGTAGGCGGAATCACTCAGGTCAAATGCCATTCAGGTGGGGCATTCTGAAAAATATCGAGTTGCATGATCGAAGCCCAAGCTATCAATCAGTAATCGATAGTGATTCGCCTGGCGGCCTTCCATCAAGTGCGGGCATTGGATCAGTTTGGACTTCGGCAAGAAGAACCGTCCACGCCTCACTGGCGAGTTTTTGACAAGATACTGCTTCATCCCACCGGAAGCCTGACAACTCATCGGCGACTACCAACATCATGAGGTGATTTGTAGTCGCGTCGAGGTCGAGCAAACGTTTGTGCGCATTGAAACGAAAATCTTCGTTGAATTTCATTTGGGCATTTCCGCTATAGGTATTGCCCGATTCTCGGGCAGTGGTTCCTGTTTTCAATATGGCACCTATTGACGTGTCCAAACGTACGTAAGCCTACGCAATACGAATCTTGTGCTGTTAACTTCTTGAGCGTTTGCTTATGGTCGAGAGCTACCAGCTGAGACCAGCAGGTTTACCCGGACTTCACCGCTGATGACCCTGCGAACTTCGGCTGCAAACGATCGGCGGCCTGTATGAGGTCGAATGGCGAGTGCGGGACATATGCGCGCAGGATCGCTGGCGAATATTGCAGGGCAGCTAGCCAATTGGATAATGCCACGAGGTTACAGAGATCTGATCTACGAGGTGATCAACAGCAAAACTCCGCTAGATTTAGTAAATTTTCCAGCACAACACCTTGATGACTGACTCGAAATTCGCGTCACGGCGGGAGTTCTACGGTCAAGTGCATATCAGCACGAAGCGCCGCTCCAATCCGGGCTGTCATTAGTCCACCGCCACGTCTATTAGTACGGTCAATACAGAATCCAGCGTGCCATCGGGCCGATAGCAAAGTTGCGCATGGGCGGACTTTAGCGGGCAACTGGGCTGCTGTTCCGCCAACCATTCATTCAGCGCCTCGACCAGAACACGGGCTTCGACTATTGAATTTTCCGAACTGTCAAAAATTAACACCGCCATTTTTTATGTCCTCGGTTCGCCGGGTTAATGTTTTCGTGCCGCTGGAGCGGGTCGAAATGGATGCGGACCGAATTTGATGGCTATGTCGAACGCACTGTGCGGGTCTCCAGCACCTGCCTGATCAGCGTGGCGCGAAATCGCTACTCGGTGCCGTGTGAGCGGGTCGGCCAGTGGATCAGCATTCGTCTGTATCCCACGCGGGTGGTTGTCATCCCCGATGACACGATGACTGCCAGCCACGAGCGCCACTTTGATCGAGACCAGGTCAGTTATGACTGACAGCATTACATCCCGCTCCTCGAACGCAAACCCGGAGCACTGCGCAATGGCGCGCCGTTTACGCAGCTTACTGGCACTTTAAGTTCATTTTGCCTTTCAAGCGCAGGCTATCTGCCCCTCGTCCGTCAGGCTCAGTTTGCGCGTCGTGCGATTGAGCAATCGTGCGCCCATCCGGTCTTATAGGCAAACAACGCTTTTACCCACCGCCGAACGGGTCAGGCCCAGTGCAGTCGCCTCAGCGATAAAGCTTCCCGCCTTCACAGCAAAGACAAACGCGCTGATATCACCGAATCGGTTGGCTTGCGTGTGAGTTTGGCTCCAGGCTAGACATTCGAAGTATTTCAATAGCGCTAAAGCTTAGTCGCTCACGCCCGTGCCTTTGTGCAAGGGCGCAAACGGCAAAGGGTACCTATCAGAAGTCTTGCGCAGTGGGACGCAGAACGATTTCGTTGATGTCGACATCGGCAGGTTGCTCGATCGCGTATGCGATGGCCCGTGCAACCGAATCAGCCGGGATGGCCATCTTGTAAAACTCGCCAACGACCTCGGCGCTCGGCTGGTGCCCGCTGCCGAACTTGAGCTCGGAATCCACCGCGCCCGGTTCGATGGTCGTAGTGCGAATATTCCCGCCGACTTCATGACGCAGGCCATCGGAAATGGCGCGCACCGCGAACTTGGTGCCGCTGTACACCGAGCCACCGGGGCTGAATACCTTGATGCCGGCAACCGACGAGATGTTGATGAAGTGACCGCTGGCCTGTTGTTCGAAAAGCGGCAACGCGGCCGCGATGCCATACAACACGCCCTTGATGTTGATGTCGATCATGCGATCCCACTCTTCGACGCGCAGCTGCGAAATCGGTGAGATCGCCATCAGCCCTGCATTGTTGATCATCACATCGATGCGACCGAATGCCTCGACAGCCTTGACGACCAGCGCAGACAAGTCCTCTTTGCGTGTGACATCGATCGGATGGGCAATCGCCTTGCCGCCTGCTACGACGATCTCCCGGACAATTGCATCCAGACGATCCTGGCGACGGGCGCCAAGTACCACATGGGCGCCGAGCGCAGCCAAATGACGCGCCGTTGCTTCGCCCAGACCGCTACTCGCACCGGTGATGACGACCACTTTACCCTGGATATTTTTACTCATGTTCAGCGCTCCTGTTGAGACCTGCTTGGGTTGATGGGTGCAGTCTGCGCTGGTTTTATTTGTCAGAAAATGGAAGAGTTCGGATTTGAGAATTCCATTTTCTGGAACGGGAGTTGACGGCAATGCTCAATCGCATGGAACTGATTCGGATCTTTTCTGTGGCAGCGCAATCGACCACGTTTCGCGATGCCGCCACCCGCCTCGGCACCTCTCCGCAGACCGTGACACGAGCCATCAAAGAACTGGAGCGCACACTTGGGGAGCTGTTGTTCCACCGAAGCACGCGGCAGATTCATGTCACCGCGTTTGGTGCCAAACTCGCTTTGCAAGCCCGGGAAACCCTGGAGCTGGTGGATCAGTTGTTTATCGCCCACAGTACACAGGAGGCAAAAGGCATCGTCGGCATTACGGCGCCGCACGCCATTGGCAAGCTGTATCTGATCGAGTTTCTGAAACCGCTGATGCGGGAGAATCCGGGCCTGAGCATCGACCTGAGTCTGGATGACCAGCTCACCGACGCGGTGGCCAACAAGATCGACATCGGCATTCGTGTCGGCGCCGTGCAGGATCGGCGTTATATCGCCAGAACGGTGGCCCATGTCGCCCTGAAAATCGTTGCGGCGCCGCCACTCCTCGACACCGTACAGCGCCCTGGCAACATCGAGGATCTGAAACGTCTGCCCCTGTCGATGCTGATTGATCGCAACAACGGCCGCCCTTGGCCGTGGGTGCTTGCCGAGGGGCAAGCGTTCCTGCCTGCCTCCCCAGCATTTACCTGCGACGACCCAGAAACCGAGCGAGAGATTGTCCTGGCCGGCATCGCCTTTGGGCAAATGCCCGATTATCTGGCAGAACCCTACCTGTCTGAAGGGCGACTGGTCGAGGTCATGCAACACGATGCCCCGCCGCCTTCGGAACTGATCATGTATCGTCCGCAATCAGGGCCCGTGGCGTCGCGAGTGAGGCTGGTGTACGACCACCTGGTCAACTGTTTCTCCGACCCGCGTATTTTTGCGCAGAGCAAGCGCTGAAACAGTTCTGAACAAGGGCTTGTTTGGGGGGAGTACTACGCTGTCCCTTCGGGATTGCATCACTGGATGACCCGCAGAAACATTATTCGCGCTGGGACAGGATTGTTTCCAGCAGGCCCGGAAAACGATTACTCAAGTCTTCCCTACGCAACGAGTTCATGTGGGTCGTGCCGATGGTCTGGGTTTGAACCAGGCCGGCATCTCGCAGCACCCGAAAATGGTGGGACATGGTGGACTTCGCACGGCCACCGTCCAGCTCGCCACAGCTGGCCTCTCCCAGCTCGGCGAGGAGCCGGACAATCTCCAGGCGTACAGGGTCGCTCAAGGCGTAAAACAGACGCTCAAGAACGAATTCGCTGAGAGGAAGATGTTTGAAGGGGCGCATGAGCGAATCATACACGGGTTTGCTCTATGCCAATAGTTCGAATATTACCGAACAAGAGAAATACTAGCCTTCGGAGAAAAACCTAATGTCTGCGCTGTTCCAACCTTTCACGCTCAAGGATGTCTCCCTTCGCAACCGGATCGCGATTCCCCCCATGTGCATGTACTCGGCTAATGATGGCCTGATCAACGATTGGCACACCGTGCACTATGCCACCCTCGCGCGTGGCGGAGCAGGACTAGTGGTCGTCGAGGCAACCGCCGTGGCACCCGAAGGACGGATCACGCCTGGTTGTGCGGGTATCTGGAATGATGAGCTCGCTCTTGCGTTCGTGCCGGTGGTGCAATCGATCAAGGCTGCCGGCGCAGTGCCAGGTATCCAAATTGCCCACGCGGGACGCAAGGCCAGTGCGAACCGTCCCTGGGAAGGTGACGATCATATCGGCGGAGATGATTCGCGTGGCTGGCAGACCATCGCCCCATCGGCTGTAGCCTTTGGCGCTCATCTCGCCAAGCAGCCGAAAGCCATGACGCTGGAAGATATCGCCCGAGTGCGCGAGGATTTTGTCTCAGCCGCTCGCCGTGCACGTGAAGCTGGCTTTGAGTGGTTAGAGTTACATTTCGCCCATGGCTATCTGGCCCAGACATTCCTCTCTGAACACTCCAACCTTCGTGACGACGCCTATGGCTGAAACTTCGATAACCGTAGCCGCTTTCTGCTAGAAACACTGGCGGCGGTTCGCGAAGTATGGCCAGAGCACTTGCCGCTGACCGCTCGTCTGGGTGTCATCGAATACGACGGTCGGGATGAACAGACCTTGTCAGAGGCTATCGAACTGACGCGTCGTTTCAAGGACGGTGGATTGGACTTGCTCAGCGTCAGTATCGGGTTCACCATCCCTGAATCCAACATTCCTTGGGCCCCCGGTTTCATGGGCGAAGTTACCCAGCGGGTACGGCGCGAGGCGGGTATTGCGGTGGCCTCGGCATGGGGGTTCGGCACACCGAGCGTCGCCGAAGAGGCGGTGAGGAGTGGTCAACTGGACCTGGCGATGATTGGCCGGGCGCACCTGGGCAATCCTAACTGGTCCTATTCAGCCGCCCAGGCGCTGGGTGTAGAGCGTGCTGCCTGGACCCTGCCCGCTCCCTATGCCCATTGGCTTGAACGCTACAGGTGATCCCGCCGGAGCGAGGGCGCTCGCATGGTCTTAGGGCTATCAACTTGGTCGAATGCCCAAGCGGGCAAGATTGTTGTCGCGCTCTCACCCGGATTCAGGTTTTTGGCCGCATGGCCGGCATGGACATCTTCGATACTCCGTGCCAGCCAATGCGCTTCTCGATCAGGCTCTTTCAGAACCTGGACTCGGGTTTCATCGCAATGAATGATGCGGCTATTCAACAGGCTGTCGCGCATCAGATTCAGCAGGGGTTGGAAGTGCTCGCCGCACTGGATGACCCAGCGTGCCAGGGTTTGACGTGAGATATCAATGCCGTGACGTCCCAGCACTTTTTCGAAGCGATGAAGTGGCAGGCCGTCGACGTATTTGGTGGTCAGCAACATCGCCAGCACGCTGGGACTGGCCATGCTTTTTTCGATCATCTGAGCGGGCTTATCTGCTGTCAACGGTGCTGATTCGCAGTCGCGGCAGCCATAAACCTTGCGGATATGCTTGATGACCCGGATCTGCATCGGGACGATTTCAAGCTGCTCGCTGACTTCTTCGCCAATGGCGTGCTTGCGGCAGCCGCACGCACACGTCAGCTCGTGCTCAGGCAGTTCATGAATGACTTCGACACGCGGTAGATCACTGGGCAGCGGCTTGCGTTTACCACGGCGCTTGCTCGGTGCAACTATTTCCTCATCCGAAGCCTCATCCGCCGGCTCTGCCAGGCTTTCTGCTTCGTCAAAGAGAGGGAGTTGGGGCGTAGCCGAATCCTTGGTCTGCTCGGTCTTGCGGCCAAATAACCGCTGGCGGAGCAGTGCCACCTCTTCCTCCAGATGAACGATCTTGCCCTTATCAGACGCGCGCTCATTGATCATTTGCTCAAGCAGCTGCTTGAGCAAAACCGGATCGTCAGGAAGAGTCTCGGGCATGGAAATCATGCCGCGGATTATACCGAATCAGGCGACGTAGCGAGGCGTCAGAACTTGATGGGGGCGGTTGCGCCAGAGGTCGAAGCCGTCGAGTAGCCAATTGAGTTCCTGAACGGTCAGGATAATGGCCTCGTCAGTGGGGTCAGGCGATGTTTTGAAACGCTCCGAGTCGAGACGCTTGAGCCAAAGACAGAAGCCGTTTCGCTCCCAGTACAGAATCTTCACGCGGTTGCGCGTTTTGTTGAGAAACACGAAGAGCACGGGGTCGAACACCGCCACTTTGATGTCCAGTTCGACCAGCGCGGCCAGACCGTCAATGGACTTTCGGAAGTCGACTGGCTTGGGGTAAAGGTAGACTTTTTCGACTTTGGCGTCGGGACGCATCATGGCGTGCGGGCTCCAGAAATAAATCGGGAGCACAGCATCGGGGATCAGCTAACCGCTTTGAATGTGTGGTTCATGGAGCGCTTACGAAGCTTTAGCCGTTCTGTTCAGACCTGTTCCGTAGAAGGCGTGAGTGCTAACCCCGCTATCCATGCCACCAGTCCTAAGGCCAGTGCCAGGCCCGAGATCCAATACGAGCCAAGACCGACTTCAGCAAGCTGGCTGGCAAACAACGGACTGATGATGCCAATGGAAATGCCCGCTACGCCTACTTTGCGTAGGTCGCGAGAGAGTGCGATACGCTTGCTTAATGATAGACCCATAAGTCGTTATCCTTTGCGCTAGGGTTTGACGCAGATGCTGGGTTTATCTTTGACCAGCCGCTTGATGCTATCTCTGCGCTTTTTGAGTTCACTAAGCCTCCATCGCTCCTGCATCCCCTCGGTAAGGCAATACCAGGGATGTCTTGCGTCTTCCATCAATGCCTGATCAGAACACTGGATGTCGACTGCTCTTAGGTATTGAGTTGTACCCTGAGAAACAACAACACGCCATGGTAGAGCGTTGTACAAGGTATCTATAGGCAAAGGGAATGGGTTGTCACTGATTGCACCATTAATAACGGGGCCTGACCATTCCATTATCAATTTTGCACCATAGTGCTCGTATTGCTGGCTTGCTAGCAGTTCGCCAACAATGCCTGCGTTCAAGCCTGAATCGGATAAATGAGGTGCATGGTCTGCCGGCTTGAACTGCTGGGAGGCAATAATACTTCGCGCCCTTTCAATCGAGGTCACATGAAATAGCATTATCGTGGGGTATGACATGCGTAGGGTCATTTTCGTACTTTAAACACCTGTTGTTTAGCACAAAACCCCCGCGCGCGAGCTATTTCAAAACTCGTATAAAAGGATGTGCAGGATGAACCAGAATCTACAGCGGATAAGGTAGTAGTATTGAGTCTGGTCACTTTGTACATTCTATACATTCATAATACCAGCCGTACATCTTATACATCGAAAAACCCCCTCCCCAACCAGCCACCCCTAAAGAAGGAAAGACCAAGGAAAAGAAAAGGAAAAAGGAAGGAAAAAGGCTCATGTGGGATGTGTCAGAAGGAGGCTAATGGGAGATAGGCTCATACGGGCTGGTATTACAATGTACAGAATGTATTTTCTCAAAGGACATCGGAACGATCGATGTACAGACTGTACATCGTAGTCTGGTTCTTCGCTCGTTCCCTCCAGCCTACCCGCTACCCCTACAAAACGTGTTCAGGGTCGCCTAGATATTGGCAATATTGAAGTCTATAGAGGATGCACTCCCCTGCTGCCATTGCATATAAAACCAATGGAGATAAGCCGCCTATCAAGATAAGGCAAAGGAAAGGCTTCCTTTTCCCCCTTTCAACCCCACTACCACTGCTACACCGGTCAAGCTCTGCTCGTGATTTATCTTCATTAGGAAGCAACAATTTGTATTTGCTGGCAAAGAGCTGCTCATTCCCATTGAGGATGGGACAACTCACAGCCGACGCGATTTTTTGTAAGCAGAAAATAAGTCCAGCTCAATTCGGTACGCACTGCGTTCCAAATTGAAAATTCCTGATAAGAAACTTGCAGCTTATGCTCGTCAAAGTCCTTGGCAAATACGCGTGGAGCGACTTGGCCAGGATCGAATTCAATAATGTGCAGGCCAATTTCCCAACAGGTTTGTAACGGACCTAATTCCTTATTCTTCACCTCTGATCTGGCTTGGCGAATCAAAGACATCCTCTGGCAGGGTGCTAATGAATAGCCTTACATGGCGAAGCGGCGAAGGACTGTTCATGACGTCAAACATGTACTGCCGGTAACGTCTGGGCAGTTGTTTGGAGAAGCGTTTGGCTGCCTCAGCTACCGCCCGGTCTGTACCATGTATTTCCGCTATGAGTGCCAGTGACAGGACTGCATCAATAAATCGCAAAGTGTCTTCCGTCCTCCAGGATAGATGTCCAGATTATCGTAGGTAGAATAACAAATGAGGCATCAAGCGTTTAATTCAGATCTATCAATCGTTGTCAAGACAAATAAGTAGGGTCAATCCGGCTACTCCCTACCCGCGCGGGTAGCAACCACGGCCCTAGCTCGCCTATAACCTGCGTTAAAGTCTTCTGGCACATAACTTCAGTTGCCGACGTGGGAGATCCTCGTGCTTTAGGGTCGCTCATTGTAGGCCTTGTTTCTGACAGCTGATCTGTATCTCCATGCCAGGAGGCACCATGACATCGAAATCCGAAGGCCACGTTTCTTTTCTTGCAAAGAGCCGAGAGCAACACCTGGGCACTACACAGGCGCCCTCCCCTCTTCCGGAGATAAAGAAAGACTCCATTTCGCTTAACCAGGTCATTGATTTGGATCCGGATCTCATCGATGAATGGGAACTGGTGGATCGACCAATAGAAGAGTTTGGAGACCTGTCCGAACTCATGAATAGCATCGCCCATCATGGGCAATCCATCCCAATTCTGGTTCGTCAGGCCTCTGCAGGACGCTTCGAACTTATCTACGGGCGCAGACGCTTGAAAATATGTAAAGACCTTGGAATACAGGTTAAGGCCTTTGTACGCGACCTGAATGATCAGGATGCGTATCAGCAGATGGTGATCGAGAACGAACACCGCCAGGATATCTCCAGTTGGGCCAAAGCCCTCAGTTACAAAAAGGTATTGGATAGAGGCATCTTTCCCAGCCAGGCCTCGCTGGCTATTCATCTGGGGATTGATCGTTCGGCACTCACCAATATTCTTGTCTATACCCGAATTCCTGAGCCTGTCTCCCAGGCCATTGGTACGTTTACAAAGGTTGGCATCCATACAGCTCGTGCTCTATTGAGCCTGTCAGAAGACAAGAACAATTATGAGCCCCTCATTGCGCTTGCCCCAAAAATCGCCTCAGGTGAGATGGGTGCGAAGAAACTGGTGAGAGCCGTTGCCAAAGCCCGTAATCCGTATACTCGAAACACCGGATCGGCTGTTTTTAATGAGACAGGAAGCAAAATATTTTCGCTCAGGCGAACAACCAAGGGAGCCGTGCAGATCTTGTTTCCAAGCGATGTGGTCTCCAGATTTTCCGAAGATGAACTAAAACAGCGGTTAGCCTCGGCGCTGACGTAACGTGCCACTCAAATGGATCGCCGGTGTTTTATAGCTAAAACATCGGCGCTTTACGGGGAGGCGTTAGATCGTGTTAGCACAGTGCGCACTGCTTTAAGCTTTTCTTTACAGAACCCTTTGTAGGTTAAAGAGCGGTTAAAGATGGTTAAAGAACGGTTAAGGCCTGTGATTAAATGCTTTAACTAACTGATTTTAAACAATATTTTTGGAGGATGCTGTACCTCAATTTGAGGTATCTATTCCTCAAAATGAGGTATATCCGCCTCAAAATGAGGTATTTGTTCCTCAAAATGAGGTACATGGCGGGCCTGTTTTAGCTCCTTTTTTCCTAAATCCTTGATTTTCAAGGCTTACAGAGCGGAAAAATGCTGCCAAATGCTACTTTTGAGCAGACCTAAAAATGAGGTATCTCGATCTGAAAATGAGGTATCTGATCTCAATATGAGGTATAAAACTCTAATAAGTGATTGATATATAAGTATTTATTGGTTTCTGGCCATAGTAGATTATCGCGTCTTGCTAGCCCCTCCTCTTGCACCTAAAAATGAGGTACGCCTGAAAATCAAATCGACTTAGGTCTCCCCTCCCCTTTCAGGCTGTCATCGAGCTGTGATTTCAAATCTGTTCTTACCTTGCCCTTTTCCATCCGTTTTCTTTCCTACCTCATTTTTAGGTCTGTGCTAGAAGGCGGTGCACTACAAACGTGCATACCTCATTTTCAGGTCGAAGACCTCTTTTTAAGGATTTTCGCTGCTTTTAATACAACCACGCATAAGCGCGAAGCCAATACCTCATTTTTAGGCGGAGAACTTTTGTTTTAACCATTGGCAGAGAAATACCTCATTTTCAGGTGCAGCAGATAGAGCTGTTGTGTCTCCCCACAAGGCCTTTCTAATAGCTGCTCTAAACGGCTCATCCATACCTCATTTTTAGGTAGGAGACCCCGCCCCTTGGTGATATCTATCCCAGGGTTGGCTAGCGGTATCGGTGATAAAGCGACAAAACCTAAAAATGAGGTAGAGGCTCTTTTTGGCTATACCTCATTTTCAGCTGCTGATACACAGGCAAAAAAAGCGGCTTCAACGCCGCCTGATCTACAACGAGGGAAGTAGCTAAACCGTAGCAGCGCCCTTTGCCTTGACCACAGTGACCATTCCCTTGGCGTCAATCTTCATCTCCTTGAGAAAGCCAACTTCTATCAGTTCCTCAAGGGCATCCTTGACCATCTGCTTGGCCTTGGACTTTTGCGCTGCGCTGCTCCCAGATACCTCAAGCAGCATCTCAAAGTGCAGCGGATACGGGTCCCTGTGGGAGTTGTAAAAGCCGTGCAGCCACTTTGCCAATGGCCCCAGGTTCAACCGTTGCTGCCATTCCAGCCGGGTACTATAGGCACCGTCTATACCAAACAGCACGCCCATCTCCGGTTCGATTTCGACGGACCAGACATCTGAAACCTCGTTGTCAGGAGTCTGATAGATAAAGCTTCTAACCAGCGACATCCCTTTACCTGATTTGAGCCGGGTGGATTCAATCCTGACGGTGGTAGCGGAGAGTCGATCCAGGATTTCGATCAGGCGCTGCGTATAGTACTTACCGTATCCCCAGCCAAGCGCCTTCTTGATTTCAGAAAAGGTAAACTCGATCGGTTTGCCCAGCTCCTTTCCTCTGCTCATGTGCAGGATCTGAAGCCATACGTCCAGATCATCCTGACGCAGCTCCTCACCCTTATAGAACACAGCCGTCTGTCCATAGGAGAGAATCTGGTTGGAGATATAGACTCTGGGGTGCTTTTTATTGCGCGCAGTAAACAGCGCGGTGCGTAGGATTTCATTTGGAGCACTGCGTAGGGGCTCTGCCCAAAGCGGTAGCTGCAACGATTTCTGTGCCTCGACCGCCTCAGCTCTGGCCTTGATATTGGCCAGACCCCTGCCTCGCTTTTTGCCCTCCTCAGTCATCTACGCCTCCAGTGCTAGCTGCTCGAGGAATGCCTTAAGCTTTTCTTCCTTTTCGGGACTGTACGTCTGGCTGTCCAAGCGTACCTGCAGGTACTTGTCCTTGCGCTCGAATACCGCAACAGGCTTGTGACCTACAATGATCTCTTCCTTTTCTGCGGGGGACTTTTGAGGTTTCTGAGCCAGTTTTTTGGTCAGAAACGCTGAGAGGTTGGGTACTTTCTTTTCATCACTGATCATGTCCCGCACCCCCACGATCAGCGCCTTTTCAATTTCAGCCTTGGACACACCTTCGTCGGACAGTGTACCGATGGTTTTGGCAACAGTGGCAGCCGAAAGCGCAGAGACTAGTCTGGGTTTGGTCTTGAGGAGATCAATAACAGGCTTGGGAAGCTTTTCAAACGCCTTGATCCGATAGAAATGGGCACGGCTCATTTCAAGCAGTGATGCGACCTGCTTGGCGGTAGAAAAGGCGCCTTCAAAGCGATCAAGCGAGAGATAGATTTCCAGGTCGCTGAGGTTCTTACGATGGATATTTTCTGCCAGTGCCTGGACAGCAGATTCGGCGTCAGAGATCTGTACTATTTCTGCATCGATGGTCTTAAGGCCCAGCTTCTTGTGTGCGAGAAGCCGGCACTCACCTGCCACCAGCTCGTACCCGGTGGGCACGGGACGAACCTTGATGACTTCAATCAGACCATTTTCTTCAATGGATCGAGCCAGCTCTTCAATATAGGTCTCATCGAATTCCAGGCGAGGCTGATAGGGGCTAGAGGTGATCTGGTCAACCTCAATAGACCTGATTGTACGGCCCGACAAGGGATTGCCTACAAGCTGCTTTTGCTGATGCTCCTGGAAATTGGCTGAGAAAGCATTTTGGACCATGAAAGCATTCAAGCGCCCCGGCTTGGCATTACCGGCCTTGGCCTCGGTCGGCTTCTGTTCCTTTTGCTTGTTTTGTGCGGGCATCATGCATACTCCTTGGTTACAACACTATCAATATGCTCAGCCAGTTCCTTGTACTGCTTTGCAATGTGGTTGTTCTTGTCGATGAGGCGCAGCGGTACCTTGACGGCAGCTGACTGGTTGATCTTTGAGGATGTCCCGATCTTGATCGGGATGACCTTGCCAAACATCTTGGCTGCATCTTCTTCGTTCTGGCGACACAGGCTTAACCTGTCGTCATGCCAGATAAGCAGGGCGCCCAAGAATTCGAGCGTGGGATTAATCAGCTTGATCTGCCCTACCCGCTTGTTAAGGTCACTTAGCCCATAGGCTCCATAAGGCGCACCTGATTCCAGCGGGACTAGATAATGAGTCGATGCAGCCAACGCATTCATGGTGAGAATCTGTAGCGAAGGAGGGCAGTCGATAATGATGTAGTCGACGTGCTCCAGCAGCGGCTCAAGCCGGGCCCGCAACACCTCATTCGGACGTGGATGACTATTCTTAAGCGTGTCCCCAATAGTCTCTAATCCCATTGACCCATAGATCAGCGCTACGCCTTCAACGCGAGTATCGGTATGAATGAAAGCCTGAAGTGGGAGCTCAAGATTTAGCAGCATCTCAGCGGCCGTATAGCGTATCTCGGCAGGGTGGTTCATTCCGATATGCAGGCTTGAGTTGGCCTGTGGATCCATGTCGATAACCAGAACGGTCTTACCCATCTGGGCTAGATTATCGGCCAGGTTTATACAGGTCGTTGTTTTGCCACACCCGCCCTTGTGATTGGCTACAGCAATTACGGTCGCTTTTGATGAATCCATCGTCTTCCATCCCCCCTTCGCTTCAGAATGAAGCTGAAAATAGGTGTCTCATGATGAGACATTTATGCCTTTCTCATAGGCCTAAGCGGCTTAAGTATACTTATGATCAGCTAAAAAATTTAGGCGATGTGGTATTTTTTAGAGCAGATCGCTTAAAGAGATCGAGTTGAGTCTCCTTCTAGACCTTGGTTTGGAGGTGTCTCATCATGAGACACTTGTATGGTTCCTCACCCCCTTACGCCTAATCTCACATTTGGCATAACCACCGCAGCTCTGTTCCTTCCATCCTGGGCTCAGGTCTATATGAAGTCTAAGTCTCTCATCATGAGACACATGAACGACTGTAGAAAATCTCACATATGTAGTAGCTAGGCTGCGCTCTCAATTATGCTCAAGGGGAATGACATCGTTGGTGTCTCATGATGAGACACTCTGTGTAAAGGCCGTTAAAACTACAAGGCTTACGATGTGATGCTTAATTCTTCGATTGGTATCAATACTAGAATACTTTGAGAAATTTCTGAGGCAGCCTTGTGAGATTTTAGAAGTCTCGCTGCTGAGTTGAAGAAATGAAGGGCATATCTATGATAGTAACGGGCTATCATGAGTCCCATTCTTATAGGTCGGGTGGTATCCTCGGTGCTCTAAAAAGACAGGTATCCCGCTGATAGGCGCTTCTGCCCGAGCGCAGAAATAATCCTGGCTGCGTTTATATCGCGGTCGTAACCGATACTGTACTTGCTGCAAACCTATTCTCTTATAGACGCTCTTTGACACCTGTCGGGATGCCGCAAGCTGAGCAGGTACAAGCGGTGTATGCCTCGGCTACTTCCTTGAAAACAATACCTGCGGGAGCGGACTTGCATTCCAGCATTGTCCAGCCAGCATCCAGCACTGACTTGGCATCTTGGTTTTGGCGAGTTTCGAAGGGCTTGAGTCGCCCACGATGATGGTGCCGTAGCTGTTTACCAACTTGCGGCTGAACTGGTGCAGCGCATTATTGCGCCGGGTGGCGATCCTGGCGTGAATAGTATTGATACGTTTCCTGTTTTGGCTGTGTTGGGCGAGGCAAGCTTTGGCCCTAGATCACACTAGAACTGCCGATTCTCAAGGTTGCTGCCATCGCTGAATTTTCGCAATCTGTTTCAGACCAAGGTCGACGCCTACCTAACCCTTTCCAAGACCTGGCTTGCTATCGGCATCAACCACTACATTGAAGTACCAGCGTTCGCGGGCGTCCTAAAGGAGCGAGGCAGAGCGGAATTTGTATCCTGCCAGACCGTGGCTGTCCCACTCCTTGAAACAGCGGCCCTTGTGTTTGACCTGCTCACTCTCTCCGCTTTACGCTCCGGAAATGGGGCTTCGAGTAGGCACATTAAGCACTTGCGCTCTGAGCCAATCGCCACCGCCTGTCAACATGATACCCTATGGAGCCTCGGCTATTTTGCAGGCACTGGGGAGGCGCCGGTTTTCAGCAGTAAAGGCAATGATGTGAGCAGCAGACGAGACCACTGTAGGAAGGCTAGGCGTCATCTTGAAAGCGAGGCCAAACGCCATTTGTGAGAAAGATGCTGGTGGCTAGCACTTGATCTAAAAAGTGTCTCATGATGAGACACTTTAATTCATCGAAGGAGATTTGCCGTATCGCTTAAAGATAAAGGCTGTGGCGATTAATCAACTGCTTCTGGTCATGAAAGATCATGAAGGGAAACAAAGCTCCAAAGATACGTTCTTGATCAGCTGCAGACACCCAACTGGCGTCACCATCAAGTGTTTCCAGCATAGCGCGCATCACATTATCGATGAGGTGAGTATCGGTACAGGGTTTGACTTCAACCATTAGCGCTTCGACAGCCTGTGCCAACTCTAGATGATTAGGATAGTTTGCGCTGAGATTTAATTTTGCGCAGATATAGCTGGGATGTCCACGCTGTGCTGGCAAGAGGATCAGTAGTGTCCTATACAAGGCAGATAATTGGCCCGCATCGAAATAGGCTCGATCGCTAACCCAGCCACTGTTAAAAAACGCCTGCAAGATACTCACCGTTGCGACAAGACCGATCTCTCTATAGCGGTGATTGTCGAGCAAGGCCGTATGCTGCACCGTTTTAAATGCTTCGGGCCCGCTGTAATAGGAAACAGTTTCCTTAAAGTTCAGATAGGTTTTGATTGGGCTAAAACAGGCTCTTCGCCATTTCAGGCTTCGCTTCGCATGCCAATGCCCTGCAGCGGGAAGCAGAGACTGTGTCAACCATTGATAGCACTCCTGGCAGGACCAGGTAACATTGTCAGAAGAGGAAAGGTAGCTGGACGCGTTCCAAAGTATCGCTATCTCATGGTCATCACACAGCTCTTCAACAGACTCTCCAAATAACATGGCCCTGTACCCTGAGGGAGAGTAGGGCATTAGCCGGTTAAAGGCCCTGTGAAATATATGCCATGTGGTGTTGCCGTTGTCTGTGTCATGAGCATTAGCGAAGCTTATGAGTACATCCCATACGTCCTTCTCAACAACGCATAGTACAAACTGGGTGCTATGTCTTTGCACCACGGGGAAATTGTTTGCTTTCAACCCAGCTTCAAGGTTGCGAAGAGCATTGAGATAGGTATCAGAAAGTCGATCAGCTATCCCCTACTATCTCTTGAAGCACCTGATCTGAAACATGAAACTGACAATTGTTGAGATCAACAATGTGCTTGAACTGACCCAGCCCGTAGGTCCCTCGGTAAAAGGGCCTCGTCTTGGTAGAGACCGGCTCGCCATTGTTACCCAAGAAATGAGTAAGAAGCCATCTTTGATCAAGAACTACGGTCACGCCTCCGGTACTAGGGAGCTTAATGGAGACTGCAGCTGAGCCTGGATACTGATCGGGTGCTGGGAGAAACGACGACAGATCTATAAAGGGTTGCTTGATAGACCAGTGCTTTTCATCAGAATAGTGTGTCTCAAGTTCGCTCGATTTTAGGTTAGCGTGAACTAGATAATCATTTGCCAGATTTGCAATTTCAGGCCGTGGATCTGTGATGGCTTTTAGAAGTTTCTCTGTGAAGCCCACCTTTGCCATCCAGGCGTTACCGAATTGCTGCCTATCTGCTCCAGGGAAAAACTTCAACAGCACGTCAGGTGCATCCTGAAGTCTTTCTGTAAGGTGTTCGGCCGTCCAGATATCACCCTCGATGCCTTTTCCATGAAGTTTTCGATTAGCCTCTAGCCAGTAATCAGAAAGCGATTGAAGACCGTCTTGCGCCAGTATTAGGGTATATTTACGGGCACGATTCGCCCACTCGCCTGCTAAAAAAGTGTCAACCGCAGACAGAAGCTCTTTACCTGAAAAACTACGTCTGCATTTACATTCAAAAACATGAAGCTGATCCGGACGGCTACGTTCAAAGGCAAAGAGATCGATACCCTGTTGAGATTTAGCTCCCATCTGCCCTAGTCGCTGACAGCCAACCAGATCGTGATCTCTTCTCAAAAGCCACCAGCAGAACTGCTCAAACTGCTCGAAGGACATGTCTTTAAAGCCCAGCGTATGTGCGCCGGTAGGCAGAGTGGTGTTTTATCTGCTAACAGGAGCCTCTTCAGTTAGGTGCTCCTCCCAGGCTTGAGGGAATATATGGGTTTCTATGCTCATTTGGAAAACCGGTCAGAGACAGTTGGAAAGGGCCACAACATCTTAGGCTGAGGGTTTTATAGGTTCGCTACTGCTTCTCGAGGTTATCTCCTCGTAAAGCGGATAGTAGTGCTATACGACAACACCTCGGTTGCGTACCTGTAGTTGCAGGTATGTAAGTAGTAGGCATATGCTCAAGCGCATCCTTTGCCTTGATTATCTCGTTTAATCTGAAGTGTGCAGAATGCTTTTGTAGAGGAGCCATTTATGGTCACTATAGCTCAATCCAAGATGACTATGCCCACCGAGGGCGAGGTAAGGGCGGCCGTGCAGGGTCATCATGCCTTGGCGCCCTACTTGGCAATCCAGTTCGAGACGCAACACATTCAGATCTTTGATGATCAGAAACAGGCGCATCAGGTCGAGCTGCCTACTTCGGCGCTGCGCCTGCTGGTAGACATTCTGGCAGAACTCGCTGATGGAAACGCCGTGAAGGTGGTACCTGTTCATGCGGAAATGACAACTCAAGAGGCTGCGGATCTACTTAATGTGTCCCGCCCTCATTTAGTCAAGCTGCTTGAAGAGGGCGTCTTAGCCTATCATCGGACCGGCAAGCACCGTAGGGTGAGGTTTACCGACTTGATGCACTACAAGGAAACACGTGAGCGTGCCAGTGAGCAGGCGATGGCCGAACTTGCCCAGCAGTCCCAAGAGCCAGGCATGGCTTACGAATGAGGCATTCCCCCTTTACAGCTGTTTACGACGCATGTGTTTTGTACCCTGCGCTACTTTGAGATTTACTTATGTGGCTAGGTTTGTCTGGCCAGTTTCGGGCCCGAAGGAGCCATGCGACTCATAAACGCCAGTTAGACAGAGATCGACAAGGTGACAGCCAACCTGGCCGCCGCTGGCTATGGACCATAGGATATGCAGCTGGCCAGCGAGCGTCTGCAGCGCTTCGCCCATTTACTGACACAGGTTTGACCAGAAGTAGCCGCTGCTAAAGGTAAAATTTTGGTGTGTCTCATCATGAGACGCCCTAACGCTTAATAGCGATGAAAACGTCATTAGGCCTTATTTAGAGGTCGAAGCATCTAGCTGGACTTTAACAGTACGTTATGCCACCAGATTGACCATAGCGGGGGATTTCTCTAATTGAGCGCTGCCTTCGTTGGCAGTCCGAGGCCCTAAATAGTCCTTAAAAAGTCCTTGTATTCTGTAATCAGAATGGCATAATCAGTTTAACAACTAACCCTCATGATCGGTGTGGCTTGACCATCTGATTTGAGGGGGAAAAAGCCGGCTTTAGCCGGTTTTTTCGTTTATGGAGTATGAACATGCCGGGATTGCTTCCTCCCTCAGGGCCTCTACGTACTCGGGTTTATGTTGATGGCTATAATTTTTATTATGGCTGCCTGAAGGGTACGGCTTATAAGTGGCTTGACCTGCTTGCCCTTTTCGAAAAGCAAATCTTGCCGTCTGCTTTGCTCAAGATTGACTGCTCCCCGCCCTGAAGGACGGGGATTCCCAATTCACTGCGAACAGGACACAGGTACTTGACCTCTGCCGCTTACATTCGCTCCAAGGGCTAACACGGCCAGCCCGGCCGCTTTGATATTAAGTGCGGCATTCACGTCGCGGTCATGTTCTGCCTTGCATTGAGGGCAAATCCACGAGCGGACGCTAAGCGGCATCAGGTCCATTACAAACCCACAGCCAGAACAACGCTTTGAGCTTGGAAACCAGCGGTCTATGGCGACCACTCGCCTGCCTGCCCAGGCGCTCTTGTATTGCAGCTGGCGGACCAGTTCACCCCAACCCGCGTCGGCGATGGCTTTGCTCAGTCTGGGATTTCTGATCATGTTTTTTACAGCAAGAGTTTCGACACAGACCACTTGGTTTTCGTTAATCAGTCTGCGTGACAGCTTGTGCAAGCCGTCGAGTCGGCAATCAGCGATCCTGGCGTGAATCCTCGCAACCTTCTGGCGGGCCCTGGCTCGATTGGCAGAGCCGAGCTTTTTACGGCTCAGACGGCGCTGCGCCAACGCCAGCCGGGAGGCGTATTTGGCTGTATGGCGAGCATTGGCAACCGGCTCGCCTTCGGAGGGTACAAACAGGTCTTTCAAGCCCATGTCGATGCCGATCATTTTCGGCGTGACCGGCAAGGCTTGAGGTTCGAATTCACACAGGCACGAGACGAAATAGCGCCCAGCTGCATCCCTTGAAACCGTCACGGTAGAAGGGGCTGACGGCAGAGCACGACTCCATCTGATCGCCAATGGCTCGGTGCTCTTGGCCAAGTATAATTTGCCATCCTGATACTTGAATGCTGATGCCGTAAACTCTGCCGATTGATGGTTTCGCTTTTTCTTGAAGGTGGGGTACCTGGCCCGTCCTTCAAAAAAGTTCTTGAACGCAGTCTGCTGGTGGCGCAGGGATTGTTGAAGAGGGACGCAGGAAACCTCATTCAGGAACGCCAGTTCCGGCTGCTTCTTGAGTGCGGTCAGGTAGGCACTAGCAGCGGCATAGCCGATTTTCTGCTGTTCCTTATGGAACGCATCGGTACGCCAGCGCAGCAGGGTGTTATAGACCAAACGCACGCAGCCAAACGTCTTTGCAAGCAGCTCTGCTTGTTCAAGCGTTGGGTAGAACCGGTATCTGTAGGCGCGTTTAGTCATGCCTTACAACATACAAAACCTAGTGTGAGATAGAAATTGGCCCTTAGCAGGAAGCGATAAAAGGGCACGCTTTGCGCGCCGCGCTATCCCTCTCCGCACTAGAAGTACGGGGTATCTCGCGCAAGACTGATGATCGCAGAGAGACCTTCCCGCCAGCATAATCCCTGACCACCCTCTATAATGCCGGTCCGTCTCGTTTGCCCTGCATACTGTAATGAAAAAAGTCCTGCTCTTCCTTGCTTTGCTCTTACCCTTTGCCGTTCAGGCCGAACCACCCGCTACTTTTACCGAGGCTAAGGTTGTGGCCAAGCAAAAGGTCTATTTCGACCAGGGCAGCAGCGCTCAAGGTGAGCTGTATTGCGGCTGTCACTGGACCTGGACCGGCAAGTCGGGTGGACGCATTGACCTGGCGTCCTGTGGCTATCAAACACGCTCCCAGCAGAACCGGGCCGAGCGCATCGAGTGGGAGCATATCGTCCCCGCCTGGATCTTTGGTCACCAGCGCCAGTGCTGGCAGAACGGCGGGCGCAAGAACTGTGTTGCGGACGATCCGGTCTTTCGCGCCATGGAAGCGGATATCTTCAACCTCTACCCCTCGGTGGGCGAGGTCAATGGCGATCGCAGCAACTACCAGTACGGCATGGTGAGCGGTGTGGCACCGCAGTATGGGCAGTGCAAGACGAAAGTCGACTTTGCCGGTCGCTCAGCTGAGCCCCGCGATGAGGTCAAGGGCCTGACGGCTCGGGTAACGTTCTACATGTACGATCGGTATGATCTTTCCATGTCGCGCCAGCAACAGCAGCTCCTCATGGCCTGGGACAGGCAGTATCCCGTTACCGCCTGGGAAAAGGAGCGGGATAACCGTATTGCCGCAGTGATGGGCCACCACAACCCGTTCGTAACCGGTGAGCGCCAATGGACCCTGGGGTACAAGCCGATAGGGGAGGGTATCGTCAGCCCGATTCCGGCACGAAATCAGAAGGCTGCCCAGCCGGCTACTACTGGCAACTCTGTATCGTCTGAGACCATTATTGGTAACAAGAATAGCCACATCTATCATTTGCCTCAGGGATGCCCAAGCTATACCAAGGTCTCGGCCAAGAATCAGGTACCGTTCAGCTCCGAAGCTGAGGCGCAGGCGGCTGGATATCGAAAGGCAGGTAACTGCAAGTGACAAGACATCGATCCATACGAGTAAAGCAGGCCCTTCTGGCCCTGATCGCTATAGCGGGCATCGTCTTTCAGGCACAAGCGCAGGAGCGATGCAAGGAGCCCTGTGTTACGCCTGGTCCCGAGGAGTCAGTTGATGCGAAACTCAATAGAACCTATCGCGACATCATGCACAAGATTGACTCGGGTGGCTTTGATGGCGGACTCGTACCCAGAAAAGAGCTAAGCCAGAGTTTAAGGCAAAGCCAACGAGCTTAGTTGAAGTTTAGAGACGACAATTGCGAGGCCTACTACACGTTGATGAGTGGAGGCCTGTCTCGCAATGAGGATCGGGAAATATGTCTAGGCGAGATGACGTCCGAGAGGACTCGGAAGGTCTCCTAGCGCTTACTATACAAAAAGCCCCGCTGGGCGGGGCTTCTCAGACAGCACGATAATCAGCTGTTTACGGCATCCTTTAGACCTTTGCCGGGCTTGAAGGTGGGATTCTTGCTGGCCGCGATATCGATTTCCTGTCCGGTCTGGGGGTTGCGACCCTTGCGCGCTGCACGTTCGCTGACCTGAAACGTGCCAAACCCCACCAGTGCCACCGTCTCGCCTTTAGCCAGCTCACCGCTGATTACTTCAACCAGTGAATTCAGGGCTGTTTCTGCTACGGCCTTGTTTAGGTCTGCTTTTTCGGAGACGGCCTGGATCAGTTCGGATTTGTTCATGTGTCTACCGTAGAGATAAGAAACGGACCCCCATGATAGCCTGATCGCAAATAATGTACTAACCCGCTCTGGCCTAGGGCTTATAGATAGCCTCGCTCGGCCAGCGACACGCAGCCCTCGGTCGCCACCACAACGTGATCAAGTGTCCGGATACCGACCAGATCCAGCGCACGGCTAAGTTCTTGGGTAAGGTCGTAGTCGCGTTCGCTGGGCTCGGGATCACCTGAGGGACGGTTATGCACGAGGATCACGGCTGCGGCGTTGTGCACAAGCGCTGCTTTGACAACCTCCCTGGGCGGCACCGCAACATGGTCAATCGTCCCGGTAAACAGCTTGCGGTAGGCGATTGAACGATGCTGGCTATCCAGGAAAACTGTGGCAAACACTTCGTGCTCATAGTCAGCCAACAGGGTTTGCAGATAAGGGAAAACCTCTCGGGTCCCGGTGAAGGGCAACCCCCGACAGAAGCGCCGACGCGCCAGAGCTCTGGCCATCTGCAGGATATCCTGCTCGGTAACAGGCCCGTCAATAACATACGTCCCGTGCGTCTCACCGGCTTTGAACTTTTGATGAGTACTCATAGGTGTGAAGCGCCTCGATCAGTCGCAGGTTATAAATCCAGCGTCTCATCGAAATCGGGTGATGCAAGAGACCAGCCGTCGGGCAATGGCCGCCATATGCGATTCTATCGGATGTTAATGCCAGACAGTTATCAAGGCATGGCGCGAGTTAGACAGGGATGACGTGGAGAGTAAAAAAGCTGTAATTTCAATATACCGTAAGCTCAATCATCGTCACTCCAAGCGACCGAAGCTGAGCATCCAGTATCACTTCTCGGTTAGCATCATTTAACTCCTCAACGCCTGTTTCTCGGTCGGGTCCAGCCAAGCGTGCGGCCAGTATTTCCTTGGCTTCTCGAGAGGTTAAACCGCCAATATTGAGCTCAAGGCAGAACTCACACTCGTTCAGGTTGTATTTAATGGTTTGCGGCATATCCAGCGCTGGGGTTTAAAAGCGACATAGTATTTTTCCAGCTCTAGACGTATCAACTATTAGGCTGATGGTGGTCCTACATTGCTTTGGTACGCACGGTTCAGGAGATGGATTATTGCCAGCTAGCCAAGTTTCCCCTGAGTGCCACCTTTCATATAGGACTTTGAACCAGGACAAGGTCTGCTTTGGAAATCCCATGCCATTTGTAGGTTTCTCTGAACTAAAGCGGCAAACCCTGACTCCAGACCTTTAGTGGCAATGATGCCAGCCAGCGCACTTGGACAGTCTGATGACATCAGATCCGTTGCGCTTAAAGACTGACTAGCTTGGATGCCAGATACCAGGCGTGGTGCAAAGCACACCAC